>DATNQL010000568.1:0-2421 GCA_036704025.1 Stenomitos sp. | reverse complement strand
AGATCGATCGAGAGTTTGAGCGCCAAATGTGTGAGAACTTCAGAAGAGCAGTTGTCGCCATCCTCCATGCGCTCTTGGTATTTGTTCGTAAAGGTATCTATATAATCTCCCAGCAGGGCAGCTTGATGAGGTTTTTGGTTTTGCTCGGTTAGCTGTTCTAGGAGGGCGACGGCGCGACGGATGAGCTCTTGGTGTTGTTTGGCTAGGTGACAGATAATCAAAACTAGCGATCGCGCTTCCTCTACATCCAACTTTTTACGTCCTCCCTGGCTTTTGCGTAAGGGACTGGACTGGCGCAAACGCCACAAGGAAACTCGATCGGCAACGATTGACTCTAAATTCAGCTGCGCCGCAGCTGCGAGTATTGCTTCCGAACCAATTCCCGCTAATGCTTCTAGAGCTAGCAAAACTAAATCCAGCTGGGCTTTGATATTATCCAACTGCGTTGGGTCTGGCGAGGCGTTTAGAGTTAAGTCCTCCCAGTTAGGGGTTGGCTTAGCGGACAATGCTTTCGAGCGCATACCTTCAGAATAAAAGAGAAGACAGCCGATCGTCTGTCAGTTACGAGTTCTGATACAGGAGAGTGCCTAAGTTGAACGGATTTTCTAGGATAAATGGGGATTGCTAATTGGGCAATTGGATATAGAACATAGGATATTGGCAATTTGCGATCTGTTGATTTTTCTCTCCCCGGCTCTCCTGCTGCCAAGTTCCTCTGTCACACATATTTAAGTTAAATGCACCATACCTTATTTAGATCGATTTATGGAAAAATTGGGTGCTTGCTGTAAAAGGTGTAGTCGGATTAGATATGAAACTGTAAGACCAAAGCTAAGTTTACTTAGTGGAGGCAGGATTCAGCCCAAGAATCCTCGTACCTTTAGGTCGAGGAGTGTCAAGGTTCATCCTAAATAGGGATAACTATGAACCGCGAGCCGGGAACAAAGCCATTCAGCTGATAATTCGGATACTGCCGCTTTGGCCTTAAAATCTTAAAATACTGTAAAGCCCTTTGCGTCCGGCGTCCGTTCGACCTCAATTCACCTCAATCGAATCATTATGGCTATTGGCTATCTCGCTCTTGTACTTCACGCCCACCTGCCCTTTGTCCGACATCCCGAAAGTGACTATGTGCTGGAAGAAGAGTGGCTTTATGAAGCCATTACCGAAACCTACATTCCCCTACTGCGGATGTTCGACGGGTTGAAACGAGACGGGGTTGAGTTCAAAATGACTATGAGCCTGACACCTCCTTTGGTGTCAATGCTGCGAGATCCGCTGTTGCAAGAGCGTTACGATGCCCACTTAGCCAAAATGGAAGAGCTGGCCGAAAAAGAAATTCTGCACAATCAGCATCACGGTCATCTTCGTTACCTATCTGAATTTTACGCTCAAGAATTTCACGAAACTCGCAAGGTTTGGGAAGGCTATAATTGCGATTTGGTTGGCGCTTTTAAACAATATTTAGATAGTAACAACCTGGAAATCATCACCTGCGGTGCTACCCACGGCTATCTGCCGCTGATGAAAATGTACCCCCAGGCTGTTTGGGCACAAATTAAGGTAGCCTGCGAACACTATGAGGAAAACTTTGGACGCCCTCCTAAAGGAATTTGGTTGCCGGAGTGCGCTTACTATAACGGATTGGAGCGGATGCTAGCTGATGCAGGTCTGCGCTATTTCCTGATTGACGGTCATGGGGTTCTCTACGGTAGCCCCCGCCCCAGCTTTGGCACTTATGCTCCTGTTTATACTGAGGCAGGTATCGCTGCTTTCGGTCGCGACCACGAATCGGCGCATCAAGTTTGGTCTACTCAACTGGGGTATCCGGGAGACCCGGAATATCGTGAGTTTTATAAGGATTTAGGTTGGGAAGCGGAATACGAATACATTAAACCCTATGTTATGCCCAACGGGCAACGCAAAAATATTGGGATCAAGTACCACAAAATCACCGCTAGGGGTATGGGCTTGGCGGAAAAAGCTCTTTACGATCCGTATTGGGCGAGAGAAAAGGCGGTAGAACACGCAGGCAATTTTATGTATAACAGGCAGCAGCAAGTACAGCATCTCTACAAAGCTATGCAGCGGCCTCCTATTATTGTCTGTCCTTACGATGCGGAGTTATTCGGTCACTGGTGGTTTGAAGGGCCTTGGTTCCTAGATTTTTTGTTCCGCAAGTCCTGGTACGATCAAAAAACTTACGCGGTAACTCATTTGGCAGACTATCTCCGCACTCACCCGAAACAACAAGTCTGCCGTCTGGCACAGTCTAGCTGGGGTTATAAGGGATTCCACGAGTATTGGCTCAACGATACTAATTCTTGGATTTATCCGTATTTGCACAAGACGGCAGAACGAATGATCGAGTTAGCTGCTAGGGAACCTGTGGATGAATTGGAGTGGCGTGCGCTGCATCAG
>DATNQL010000567.1:0-6433 GCA_036704025.1 Stenomitos sp. | reverse complement strand
GTGTCCCCGGTGCAAATCCCCCAATACTTCTAAAAATGGTTGCCGTAGAGGTACATACCGATATCTCTGTAATAGCTGTAGACGAATTTTTAAGGAAAGACCAAAATTCGAGTGTTATTGTTTGGTTCCTGGTCAACAGCCTTCTTGTCAAGATTGCCCCCATTTCAAGAGGTTTTTGGGGAGTGTCAAGCAGAAAGTAGAGAGTTTGCGAGGACTAAGTTGGCAAGAATTACAACGTCTTCAAGTCGGTGCAAGTCCCTTAGAGGAGAGCGATTTTTTTCGGGGGAGATAGAGCAGGCGACGCGGCTTCTATGAGTTGCCTCACCTCTGCTGGTAACAAGTATTCTCTCTTCACGCCGCTCTGAATTCTTCAGTTTGCAAGGAGGTGGGCGTTTATTTGGAAGCAACATTGCCGAAAATGGCTGTTCGGCCAAAGCCCTAGGTATATCTCAACGATAGATGTTGTTGAGCCTATGCTGACGATAGTTTGCCGAAAAGGAGACAAATTAGGTAAAGTCATGATTTGTATTACTTATCAATTTAGCCTCAAAAAGGGGTTGACTTTTGCGACAACGCACTAGATTGCCCCTGGTTGCACGAACCTTCTATTTTCGCCCAGACCGCGCAAATACTACTCTAATGAGCCAAAGGAGCAAGCTCTTGCATTGTACAAACAGGGTCTAGATGTTAAGGAAATCGAGCTGCTGACCGGGATCTATGCTAAATCCGTTCAGTCGATCGCAAAAAGAGCTAATTTATATAGACCTAGGAAATATAGGGGGGGACGCCCTCCAGTACATTCACCAGAGGTCAAACAATCTTGCCAAAAACTTCTTCAGGAGGGCAAAAGCCCACCCCAAATTGAAGAATTACTTGGCCTGAATGCTGATACAGTTCGTAGGTGGAAAAAGCAGTGGGAACAGACAGCGGATGTGGTTTCTCCTACGCATGAACCCCATACCCCGGATGAAGCTAGCAAACCGGGTTGAGTTCTCATGGAGAAGATGTAACCGTTAGCTATGTTAAGCAAAACTCGGCTCAAGCCCGGAAGTTGAGTAGCATCACTTGAGCTGCCTTAACTGCTCAAGGTCTGCCCGATCTTCGCTATTCAATTGTAAAGCAGCAGCTTCATAAACTGACTGACCTCGTTTGCTTCTTGTCTGTGCTAGCTTTCGCTTTTTAACCGAGGGGGTAAATTCCTCGTTCCAGAGGATACCCTCAATTTCCCCTTGGCATCGACCGACTTCCACAGCTTCTAAAGGTGGCTCGGTGGGTGCAAGTGCGTCAACTTTAGACAAATTCGACAAGGTATGAGATTCATTTTCTAATGCTGCATCGCCCAATAAGTCTTGAGTCGGTCTCGATACCTCTGAAGTTGTCAGAGTATCCACATAGGGGGGTCGTAGGACATCGATAGCTCCAGTGTCAGTGGACTCGACAGGGACTTCAACAGGAGGAGAAGTGGTTAGTTCCACTTCAGCTATTGCGTTGGCAGTAAAGCCAGCCTGAATCACCTCCTCTTCTTTTTCGTTTGTCAGTGGTTTTGTCAGTGAGTCACTGACAACTGGATTGCCTAAATCCACTGGGCTTGCGCCATTTGTCAGTGTTGTCAGTGTTGTCAGTGAATTTGGAGAAAAATTATCTCTAAAACCCGGTGTGACGAGTATCTCCTCATCACTTTCTGATGGAAATAATTTTTTTTCGGAAAACCACTGACTTTCACTGACATTACTGACATTGGCTTCTATCCCAGTCAAATCAATACTTTGGTTTGTCAGTGCCCCACTGACAAGACACTGACTTTCACTGACAAACTTAGGTTTATCTGGATTGACTGAGTAGTTATACTTAAGATTGCGCCCTCCCCCCGATGTGGAACCTTTACCCATTGCTTCTAATTCTCGGAACCAGCTACGAACCTGGTCAGGGGTGGGACAAGATGCTTTGTCATAGGTGCGCTGGACATCCCGCGCCACAATCGGGCCCTTCTTCTGAGAAACGTCAACTATTTTTGCCAGATGGGTAGCCAGGGCTTCTGACTCTCCCAGCTCGTTGTACAGGCTAAATACCTGCTGCATCCCGAACATCACAATGCGGAACGCCTCCTCATACCGAGCTTTGGGAATAAACTCAGATGGGATACGACCTGCAATCAACTCATGAATCACATGAAGGTTAACGGCGATTTTTCCGACCCGCCCCTCGGCTTTACCCCAAGCCGCACTCATGCCTGGATGAGAATCATTAACTCGCCGTTGCTCAAACTCGTTGTAAATGCCGCAGTAGTAGGCAAAAGCGTCACGCTCTGGCTTATATTCTTGGGGCAGCAGCTTGTTCACCTTGGAGTAGAGGTCAGCCAACATGGGCGTGAGGTCAAACGAGCCACTATCGGTACTCATCACTGAGGCTGTCAAGGGTTGGTTGACAAATATGAACCGTGCCCACTTGCCATTTTCGTCTTTGCAGTCTTTCAACAACTTTTGCAGTACCCCCGGTTGGATACTTCCTAAAATGGCGAGTAACAAGTTATCGAAGTCACCAGCTAGACCTTCAGCCCGCAAGACCGTCTCTCCTCCACCGTCGTAATGGCTGAGTAAGTCTTCTTCATCACTACCTCGACCTCCACGATACTTATTCGCGCTTTTGATTAACCGTGCTAACTCATCTGGTAAACCAATCAGCCCCTGATTAGGATATGCCTCAATCTGATTGCGGATACCTTCTGTGGTGGCATCCGAGAAGCAATGAACTTTGCGTCGGTCTGGAGGAGCTGGCGGTAGACCTTTAGGAAACTCAGTTTCCCTTGCTTCTTTACTTAATGAGTTGTAGTACTGTTCAGTTTCTTTATACTGTCGCTGAGCTTTCTTCCATTCTTCCCTCGCTTTCTGCTCTAATACTCTTAATGGCTTTTTGGCGAGTGCTTTGAGAATGGGCGATTTTTTCTGAGATGGTGGAGCTACGATCGCTGTGTAGAGATTGGGCTTCACTTCAAAGTCCCAGTCTCGATTGAGCCATGCGGTGGTTTGAGTGTGATGCAGTCCCGATACGGCTGTTAGTACCGTCAGTAAGGCCACCTCCGGTCGAATATTCAGCCACGACGCATATTGGGTTAAGGGTTCGGCAAGGGCTAAGGGAAAAACGGAATGAAGATTTACTGAGGCTTGCGCTGCCGATAGCAGCGCTTCAATTTGGGCTTTTGTTTCTTCCCGGTTTTCCTCGATTTCTATTTCCCGCAAACGGTCGTAGTAAATCTTCCAGGTACCTGACTCGGAGTAGTTGGCTCGTAGAGCTAGTGCTGGAATGGCCAATGAAACTTCTGAATCGGGAAGCCCTTGAGCAATCAGATCGTTGATTTTAGTCCGCAGTTCTGACGGGATCAGAGGTATGAAGGCTGGATGAGTAATGATTTTGTTCTTACCGTCATCATCTCCACCATCTCCACCATCCGAACCGTTATTACCGCCGCCTCCAGAACGGCGACCTCCACCCGAATCGCCCTTCGAGGTACTGTTGTGACTGCCCCACTCTTTCAGTATGCGATCGCGAATAGGTGCTGGACACTTGGCTTCAAATGTCCCTTCATCCAGTCGCCTGATTTTCTTCCAGCAGCTATCTTCGCTGCCACGAGTTAGGGCCGCGGGTTTAAGCGAAGTTGAGGTATTGGCGACCGATTTGATAATCCGCTCAACTCGCTCTGAATCTATGCCTAACTGGGTACCAGCGTAATGTGCCAATTCTTCTGGAGTGCCAGTGATGACGATGCCATTATCAATAGCCCAGTAATACCAACCGTACCACTCGTTGAGAGCTGTGGTCAGAGAGTCAGAGCGATCACCTTTCGGGTCTGCACCCTTCAAAATTTCCTGGCTAGTATCATGGCCTAGTAACTCCAGTGGGATACTGCCAGGGATGACCGAAAAAGTAGGTAGTGGATGATAGCCTCGGTGCTGATGTGTTTCTTTTGCGGTCTTGGTGCTGTAGATGCCAATGTTTTCCAAGGATTCCACCTCTAACGGCTCAACTCGGTTTATGCTCTGGTAGGGATTTCCTGATGGCCCAATTGTGGGAGCCAAGACGGTGAATCTGCCCTCGCCTAATGCCTCACCTATGTGTGAACCACCTGGGGAAAGGGCAAAGTTTGTGAAGTTGGGTTTTTGTTTGACCCGGACGCCAATTCGCCAACCGCCTGAGTGCGAGCGCTCAACGAATGTTCCTTGTAGCTCAGCACGAGTCAGAATTGTTCTGAGTGCGGCATCGCACTCTTGTTGGGATAAAAACTTCTTAACGTCAAAATCGAGCCAGATTGTATCGTTCCAGCCACCTAGAGTGCCGATGCCATTGGCAGGGTGGGCAAACCAGTCTTTCAGTTCTTTTCTCGTTGGTAGCTGTTTCTGGTATTTTCGATGATTGACTAAATGAGGTTTCCCACCGCGATCTAAATAGGATGGGTTTTTGCCTGTGTATAGTGGGGTCGGCTGCAAGTTAGAGGTGAGTGGGCAGTGCTGCCAGACCCCTTGTTTTGGATTAGGTTGAACTACCTTGTGATACTTCCTGGCATCTTGCGCTGGTGCTACTGGCAGTGCTGGATAGTTGTGGCTCAGTAGCCAGTTAATGACCTCAAAGCAGTCTGACTGAGAAAAATTTTTAAATTGTACAGGCATTTTGCCCTCCCTACTTGGTTAACGGAGAGAGCAGTGCTAGCCTAGTGGTATGTAACCAAACACTCTGAATGAACCTAAAGTTTTTTTAGTCAAGCAGATGAAAAATGTTTGGTGAGCATTGTGCGCTAGCATTTTGCTCTCCCAGAAGCCAGTACAGATCGATCGGCCAAGATGTAACCTGTGCTGGTTTCCTATTTCTTCTTCATACAAGAATACTCTTGATAGCCTCAGCTATCGGAGCTTAGTCATTTTTCTTTTCCTCTGCCTCATGTTGGTCTAAGCCCTCCTCTATTAGAATCCGTGCAGTCTGACTGACAGACCAGCGTTTAGAGTTGGCTAGTTTTTCCAAACGCTCCTGCGTTTCTACAGAAACAATCACACTGAGAGTTTTTGAAGGCCCACGAGGCATAAGTTTTCGCCAAATATCTTCAAGCATCATAGCTTCTATGATGTTCTCTGGTATAGTGTCTCCTATAGCCTCATATAATCTCATATGGTGTCATTTAGCCTATGAATTTAAGCGATGGTACTGACAGCCAGGGGGTTTAAAGGCTTTTAACTCAAGAGCGAAAAGGCAGACCCGATGCTTTGGACGGCGGGGTCTGCCAATGGCTCTTCCTAAAAAGAAGAAACTTTACCTATCATGCCAAATTACGCAGATTCAAATGAAGCAAAGTGCGGTGCCTCGAAGACATTCCAGCCACAAGTTGACAAAGCTTATGCCCAGGTCTATCAAGATGGATACCAGCAAGCCCTATCCGACTTTGGCATCACTGAGCTGTTGGAGAAGCTTTTTAATTTCAGTGACAATGACTTCAAGGCTCAATGGCTTTATAAAGAGCCAGGAGAACTCGACTCTCTTGCTGCAATACTCATCCAGCAGCTAATTAACAACCTTAACGGGAAGCTCATCGGCGGCTATTTAAATGCCATCCGCCACGGTAACTCTGATGTTTTTGAAGCCCCAATTAGCCTCGAATTTCCACAATCAGTTCGCTTACCCTCTAACTTTCCCGATAGTACACTCTCGCCTCACTTCCTGTACGGGGATAAAGTTCGCTTATTTTAACTGATGCTGGGTATCCAATGAGTCAGGGTGGAACAACCAAGGGAGGGAAGAGATTTAGGGACGCGGAGATGGGGAGACGCAAAGACGCGGGGAATTGGAGAGATAGATATTTAAGAACGTGGGACATTGGACATTCACGCCGAACGGCGCTTCATTTCCCGCGTTGCACATCGCACTCATACTCTCCGCGTCTGGGCGTCTTCTTCGGTAAGATTTTCTTCCTACTTATTACCCTCCCTCTACACAGGTTTATGGGCAGAGTTATTGAGTCATGTCAACAAATAACACTCCTCAACTAGAATACATAGAAGGAATCGTCGAACGGATAACCTTTCATTCCGATGAATCCGGTTACACCGTTGCCCGCTTCAAAGTCCCCCGGACTCCGGATTTAGTAACCATATTGATGAAGCGTCCATGCTGGATTTGTTTTTGGCTTATTCCCTGATGAAAGCCGTAAAACTGGAGGCTCAACTGTTGCTGGTGGGAGATATTGACCAGTTGCCTTCTGTGGGGCCGGGGAATGTGCTGCGGGACTTAATTGTGTCACAGTGTGTCCCCGTGGCTCGACTGACGCAGGTGTTCCGCCAAGCGCAGGCTAGCCAAATTGTGACCAATGCTCACCAAATCAATCAAGGAAAATATCCCCAGTTGGAATCCGTTTCCCTGACTCCCCGTTCTGACTGTTTGTGGCTAGGAGCAC
>DATNQL010000566.1:0-8840 GCA_036704025.1 Stenomitos sp. | reverse complement strand
ATGACATCGCCCAAACTTGGCTGTTAGTCTCCCCGATTTCTACTACTCCTGTCAAGTCTAATTTTGTTAAGAAAGATGCGAGTAATGCATAGCTTAAAAAAGGGGGAACTGGAGTCAAAGTCCCCCTTTTTAAGCCGGAGCCGAAGGTGAGGAGATTTAGGGGGATCTTCTAAGTGTTCGATTGTTTTAGGAAATGCTTGGGTAAGAGGACAATTAGCAAGGCATGAACAACCCTGAACGTTCAACCATCAAGTTAGCCGGATCAGTTTCCGACATCAACTCAAACGAATTCTAGAGTTTAGGCGCAGATTCTTTGGGTAATCGCATCCTGTCCCAACCAGTGGCAGAGAAATCCTTTGAGCCAATTTTCCATTGCGATCGCATAAAGTGAATGCTGGTACAGTTGCTCATCACGAGACTGTGCCCCCGGAAGGGTTAGCATGTGAGCACCGTCTGTCGTCCAGCGTTCCATCATCTGCCGCGTCATCTCCGGATGAAACTGCACACCATAGGCGTTCTCACCATAACGAAATGCCTGATTCTTAAAAATTTCGCCTTCAAACAGGGAAACTGCATCCTTCGGTAGTTCAAACCCTTCACGGTGCCAGTGATAGACATACAACGGCTGATCGAAATGTTCGCTTTCCATTCCACTCGGCATCACTGGGAAGTAGCCAATTTCTACCATGCCATCCGGATGAGGTTGAACCGTTGCACCGAGGACACGGGCTAATAATTGAGCACCGAGGCAAATTCCCAGGTAAGGCTTACCTGATTCTAAAGCAACTGGAATCCAATCCAGTTCAGTACCGATAAAGGGGAGAGTTTCGCGATCATTAGCACTCATTGGCCCCCCAAAAATGATCACAGCCTCGTGGTTATCTATTGTTGGGGGGAGTTCGTCCTGCTGACTCGGTACTCGGATATCGAGGGTATAACCCCAAGCGCGGAGGATTTGCCCAACGACTCCAGTATCAGAGGTGGGTTGATGGACGACGATCAGAATCTTTTTCACGAGTGGCACACCTATAAATTTCCTATCTTAGCGAGAGTGCCATTCGTCTTCAGTTCAGAAAGCACCATTCTCAATGGAGGGATTACAACGGCGATAGTGTGCGTTACATTAGGCTAATATACCTTATAGATCGAGGCTGTGCCCAAGGGCTAAGCGAATGGAACTTACAACCCATTACCAATTAAAATAAACGGTGCCCAGTAGTAGGGATGGCTGAGGCGACTATTGACCGTAGGCGGTAGACTACTTCTACTGCGCTGCTGTACTTCCAGTCCCCGTTGTTGTCCCAAGCCTTTGTAATCACCCGTAATCAGGGCAATTTGCGCTTGTCGTAAGGCTTCGGTTTTACTCGTGCTGCCATTTTCCAGCGCGGCATAGAAGGCATCCATCATCGCTTGGGTACCGCCATCATCCACTTGCCATAGCGAAGCAATAGCAGCCCTCGCTCCGGTTCGTTGCATCTGGTAGCCAAATCCAAGAACCTCTTTCCCATCGCCGAGCTTATCGCCTAAACCCGTTTCGCAAGCCGAAAGCACTACTAAATCCACGTTGGGTAAACGCCAGCTTCCAACATCTCGAAGAGTGACGTACTTGCCATCACCAAACAGAATAAACGACTGCTCTGGCTGTCCTTCGACAAACGCGGCATGAGTAGCAAGATGAACAACAGAGTAGTCATTCATCTGAAGCACCGTATCTCGGTTGAACTGCTGATCTAACACTTTTGTTGTACCAGGAACTATCTTTGCCAGATTTTCTACCTCAACTCCGGCATATTTTAGTCCCTGGAAATTGAACTGCTGACTGCCAACTTGGATACTGTAATTACCTTGGGTAAAAGCACCTGCTAAGATGTGTAACTTATTTTGAGGTTTCGTATTGAATTCGGTGAGGCTAAGAGCGGTAATATTGTTGATGCCAAAGCGTTGCACGAGCCATTGGTTGCCATCATAAAGAGCAGCAAGTGGAATATAACGCAGTTGTCCATCAGGGGCGTAGATAATTGTTTTGGGTTTGACCTGAGCTAAGTCATTAGCAATGGGTTTAATCAGCCAATTGTAGAGCTTCTGAGCAGAATTTTTGGCATCTACACTAGGATTTTTCAGCGCCTCGCGGAATTCTAGAATGGCTCGATTGAGGTCTTTGCGTTTGACCGCAACAGTACGGCGAATTGGGGGAGTGTAAGAGGTGACTAATACCAATTCCAAGCGATCCTCTAGAACGAGAGGATAGAGAATAACGATATCTGGCTGGAGTCGATTGAGGTTATCTTGCAAGCTGGTGGCGTATTTATCTAAATCAAACCCATCTCCAACTGTGGTTTGCCGTAACTGGATTAGCAGTGCTGCAACTTCAGGACTCTTCAGGAAATCCTGAAACTGTTGGGTGATTTGCTCCTGATTTTTCCGAAGTTCAATAACACGCTGTTGTTGGATTTCTGTTCTATTGGATACAGGAATGCTTTCTAATTGCGCGAGTTCTTTCCCCTGGTCAATTGCCTGGTTTAAAATGGCTTCATAGCCTTTTTTAATTTGCTGTTCTGGGACGCGATCGCCAATACCTTGAACCGAATTTTCACTAGCCCGTACATCACGGAGATAGTCCTCTAGTTCCTGCACTTTCAGCAAATCTAGGACTCGTTGTGCTTCTAGAACTCGATCTTGCTTGAGGAGTAAGTCAGCTAAAGAGCGATATGTATTAGCAATCGTTTCTGTATAAGACTGTTGTTGTTCCTTGGGCAACCCTTGAATATCTCGGCGAATGGCTTCTCGAACATTAACCGATTGTTTGTAGAAAATAATGGCGAGTTCTGGCTGGTTATATTGTGCGAGGAGAGCACCGATATTGTTAAGAACTATTCCTTCACTGGTGCGATCGCCAATTCCTCGTGCAATAGCCAAGGACTGTTGATAAATCTTCAATCCATGTTGATAGCGCTCTGCGGAATAGTAAATATTGCCCAACCCTCCTAAGGTGTTGGCTTCTCCTTGGCGATCTCCGATATCTCGCACTAGGGCTAATGATTTTTGATAATATTCAAGCGCCTTTTGAGGGTTACCTAGGTAAAAATAAACATGACCGAGATTGGTGAGTGAATTAACTTGTTCTTTGAGTATACCGAAGGAATCGCTGCTAGGCATTTTACTCATTTTCTGGAGCAATGCCAAAGATTGCTCGCCAAACTCGATCGCTTTTTGATATTGCCCTAAATTCCGGTAAGTATTGCCAATATTGTTGAGTGAAGTTGCTTCTTCTTTGAGTAGAGTGTAGGGATCGCTGTTAGCCGACTGACCTATCTCTCGGATAATCGCTAAGGATTGCTGATAAAATTCGATGGCTTTTTGATATTGCCCTAAGGCTCGGTAAACTTCCCCTAGATGGTTGAGGGCATTAGCTTCTCCCGGACGCTCTCGTAGTTCCTGTTGAATAACGAGTGATTGTTGATACAATTCCAGGGCTTTTTGGTATTGTCCTAAGGAAAAGTAAGCATGACCCAAATTAATGAGAGCAATTCCTTCACCAGGGCGCTCACCTATCTTCTGATATAGGGTTAATGCTTGTTGCCAAGACTGTATAGCCGCTTGAAATTGACTGGTTTTATATTGTTGATTTCCTTGTTCGATTAAGCGGTAGGCTTCTGGGTTGCGAGTTAATGGGGTTTGAGCTAGTGCTGTGTATGCAGAAAAAGGCTGTGAAACATTAGGAGTTAAGGCGGTGGTTGTAGCAGCCAATACAGTGATGAGGGTAGTGATACCGATTCTTCGAGGTTGCATGAGTAGAAGCCTCCCTGGACAAGCGAGAAAATGGCTTGCCTATTTCAAACATACCTCTTAAGGCTATGGAGGTTATGCATAAGACATGCTATGCAACACCATAGCCAAGGGATGGGGATGGCAGGATGGAGCGATCGCACACTGGACATCTGCGTTGGCATCCTGAGGGTCGGTTTTTTAACGCAGAGTTACGCAGAGGACGGCGCGGAGGAACGCAGAGTTTTTGGGGCAAGATGCCGTGATTGGGAGGCAAAGGGAAAGGGGATGAACTACCTTTCCAAGGTTTTAACGGTCAAAACCTGCGGTGGCGTGGAATCTGGGGGATAGACTAAGCTTACCTTTACCTCTCGACTTGTCCCAGGTGGTAGATTCAGTGTGATTAAGGGTTCACCGGGTTGCCCTCGTCGCTGTACTAGATGGACGTAGCGGGTTTGCGATTGTCCCGCATCATCCTCATAACTCACCTTGACCGTACCGCGAAAGAAGATTTGGTCAACTCGTGGGTTCAAGAACAGCAGTAAATCTTTCCCTCCCTCATCTTTCAAGGGCGTTTGCATGGATACCGTCACCGTTTGGGGTTGACTGGTGGTGTTTTTGAGCGGCAAGGTGAGATTGTATTCCACGCCATAATTACTGTGGGCAAAATAAGCTGTATCGGAATAGCGCCTTAACATTGGTGCACTTTGGATTTGCCCCGTGCCCAAGGTAATCAAATGCAATGTACCCACGACGTAGGAGAACGCCTTCCCCGGTTCAGGAAGGCTGAGATGTTCCCCATTCGGACTATCTGTAATCTCTGCCTGCCACTGTGCCCCCTCAGAAACACCCGCCACACGACTAAACACCGTGGGTTCTCTGGGTGGATCGAGGGGTGTGGGAATCGGGTCGCGTGGCCCTGCGAAACCTCCCGTTTGCAGTAATGTTTGCCATTCTTGTAGCGTCGGTGCTCGGTAGGTTCCATTGCTATTGCGGACACCTTTCTTGGCTAAATTCGCCACATAAACCGCGCCATTACTCCTTAACCGCATCATCGTAGAACGACCATTAGAAGCGGGTGCCCGTTCTATCGTAATCGGCTGATTCATCAATATTTGACTTTGCCCCGGCTCAATCACCAACTGCGCTGGAAAAATCCCCTGCCGCACTCCTCGCAGAACATCACCCATCGTCCGGCTACCAGGGCCAGCGTAAACGCTGCCATCGGCATTATCCTTCATATCGGGCAACTCTTTAAAGGGCGCTTCTGGTGTCGAAAGGTAACTGGCAGCTTGCAAAACCTCCACCGTGACGGGTTTGTCACTGGGATTGTGGACAATCACCCCCTGGTAAAGGGTACCCGTTTCCGCTTGCGTTTCTGCCCTAGCGATATGGTGAGTGAAGACATCAAATCGTCCCTCAAAAGGGTAGTTGAGATGGGCAGAAGGTACTTGTTTTCCTTCGGGTGGGAAGGTTGACAGCAAAATCCCTTCTGTTTTTACGAGTTCTGGACTGTTGCTGTTAAATGTGGGAACAGTATCGAGTTTTCCGGGTAGTGCCCGAACGGCTTGGGTTCTGGTTTCTACCCCAGCAATGTACTGCGGCTGCACCGCATAGATGAATAACGCCCGACAAATTAACGACGCGACTTCCCCACGAGTGGCGGTTTGATTGGGTTTGAGCTGTTTAACGTTGGGATAGTTCACAACGAGACTATTAATGGTGGCAGCCGCGATCGCATTTTTGGCATAATCCGGAATCTGTGCCGCATCGGTAAAATACTGCCTTAGCGTTCCCTCCGCATTGCCGGAAAAGCTAAAATTCTTTGCGCCTGCCAAAACACCAATCGCTTGCACTCTGGGAATCGCTTGGTTCGGGAGAAACATCCCACCGGGATAACCCGAAAAAAACCCTCGTTTGTAAGCATCCTGAATCGCCTTATGCGCCCAGTGACTCGTCGGCACATCTTTAAACGTTGTCCCAGCCCGCTTTTCGGGGGCATCCGGGAAAGCATTGAGCATCAAAACCGCAAACTCAGCACGAGTAATGGTTGCATTCGGACGAAAAGTCCCATCCGGGTAACCACTCACCAGCTTTCGCGGCGTCATCTGATTGATACACGCTTGCGCCCAATGAGTTTGGATATCAGTAAATGCCAAAGCGCTGGGAATGGATAAGTTCAATAAAGCAAAACTAGTAGCCAGGAAATTTAAGCTGAAACGCATCAAAACACTTTTAGGTCAACAGGATTCTTTGAAGCATTGTCGGAGGAATTTGTTGCAAAAACTAGAGTTTTTCCAAACTTCTTGACAAACGCCAAACTTAGCTTATCTCCTCTTCTTCTCTTTTCTAGGAGTTTTCTGTGTCTGGATGGAAACTCAAGAAAATCTAGCTCAACTCATTATTATACCACAGAAAAATTGCGATAAAATATTTGTTTTACAATCTTGACGGCAAGAAATATAACCCGTTAATTCAGGCGAGGTATCCAGGGAATGAGCCAACTTAAAAAGTTAATCAGCTTGGCAATATTCACTTTACTGCTTATTGCTTGTACCAAGGGTGCAGTCTGGCAAAAGATTCTTGATAGCTCTCCAACACAGAATCCTACTGAAAGGATAACTGTTTTGAAAAAAATAATGAGTGTTGAACCTCCCACCCCAATTGTTGAGGCTCAGTACGTTGAATACCAGATAGGGGACAATTTTTTAGGCCCAGCGGACTACAGCTTTTATGCAAAAATTGTGGTTGAACCCAAGAATATTAGTCAGTGGAGACGTGAACTTCAACCTAAGATAGCGCCAACAGAATTTCCTACTTCTCCTGAGATAAGTTGGTGGTTATCTGGAGAAAAGAAAGAAGAATTCGAGTTTTACTCACCTCATAAACTCTTTCGGCGAATACATGGATTTATTGCTGTGAGCCTAAAAAATGAGGGAATTATTTATATCTATACTTTCACTATGTGAGGAAAGATGAGCGGTGAGATTACTTAAGAGGAATGGCACTGACTTAAGCTGCGGAATTTGCCCCCTAAATCCCCCAACTTTGGGGGACTTTGAACTCTGGCTCCCCCAGAATTGGGGGCTGGGGGGCGGTTCGGCTCGTTATTTCAGTGCCATTCTACTTAAGATAGGTTTGTAGTGAGGACTTCAGCGCCCACTTTGTGATGACTACAGTCTTCCTGCAAAGTCTCGCATCGTGTGGTTTCTTTAGCGAAGATGATATTAGACGATCTCATCCTGTGCAAGACCCAAAAATGAGAGCGGATAGCTCATATTAGGAGCAAAACCAAGAATTCCCCGATCGCGGTGTTCGTAAAGTAATTCCCCCTGAGCATTAAATAAAAAGGTTCCCCCTCGCTGGGTTAAATAAGCCGCATCGGGAACGTAAGTGTTCCAATGGCTTAAGACTTCTACCATATTTCGCAGTCGTAGAGTTGCTAGTTCAAAGGGACGCTGATACCCTTTACCTCCGGCTAGGTTGAAGAATGAACCCTTGAGTGGGGGCAGAGGTTTCGCCTTTACAACTTCCTCATCGTCAATTAACTGAGGGGCTTTGCGATCGCCTCGATAACCGCGAAACACTTCAGCCAGAGTCCCAGGACTACCAATGCCTGCACACATCAGCATCAAATTAATCCAGGCGTTTTGAGTAGTCGAGAGGCTGGGCAATTTGAGCGATAGCCCTGGATAGAGATTAAGCTTTTGGTGTAGTTCTGCCTTGGGATCGACAAATAGACAATCTGCTGGGAACCCTGTGTACTCACAAAATCGTTGTCCCGATGCGCGATCGCCGATACCCACAGCCCGTATCACCAATCCTTGCTTTTGAATCCGTTCAGCTTCACGTTGTAGCCACCAGGCATATTCAAGAGTATCAAAATCTCCCAGTTGAGGCCAAACCAAAACTAACAGCCGAGTAAACAACTCGCCCTGGTGAGTGAGTGGTACGATGGCTCCATCACTAACCCGGTAGTACTGAGCCTGATTGAAGATGGCGTAAACATCCATAGAATTGGTCGATTGAAAAACGGGAAAATCAAGAAAAGTATAATCTCTTTTAAGAATCTATCAGGTGATTACTCCTGATATTCCTGCCCAAAAATTGGGAAAATCCTTTTGTCTGATATGCATTTGCCCCTTCCTAATTCTGAGCAACTGACAAATTGTATTGACATATTCTATGCCTATATCCTTTGTTTGAGGTTGTTTTAATCAGGATCAAGCTTATACCTAATGAGCTTAATTCATGTTATTGCTAAATGTTGTTGCATAATATTCTCAACGTTGACAGATAAGACTTATAAAAGACATTACTCACTCGTGCTTGTCGCGAATATTCTCCTATGTATCCCCGTTTAAAATTGTTCAGTCTGATTATTGCTACACTACTCATCTCTCTAGCTTCTCCCTCATCACTAGTAGGAACTTTGCTAGGAATATCTCTCGATCATCGCGCACAGGCACAGACGACACCAGACCGTACAATGGAGGCAGACCGCCTTTTAGAACAAGGGACTAAACAGCTCAATGAAGATAATGAAGCGGCGTTGCAGTCTTTCCAACAGGCACTAATCATCTACCGGAAAATCAAAGACCGTTTGGGAGAAGGCAAGGCATTGCAAGGTGTGGGAAGTGCTTACGCTTTCCTGGATAACCATGAGAAAGGGATTGAATTCTCTCAGCAAAGTCTGGTGATTGCGCGAGAACTTAAAGACCGCGAACTAGAAGGCAAGTCCTTGAGTATTCTGGGTGCAGTTTACAACGGATTAAAAGAGTTTACCAAAGCCCTCGATTACCAACAACAAGCACTAGTCATTGCACAGGAAATAAAAAATCGTGACCTGGATTCAAACGCTTTACGACGTATCGGTAATGTTTATAATGCCCAGGAGAATTACCCAAAAGCTATTGATTACTATCAGCAAAGTTTAACAGTTGCTCAGGAGAATAAAAATAGTAAGTTAGCGTCGTATGCCCTTACAGGCTTGGGGGATGTTTATTCGTTGCTGAAAAATTATCAAAAAGCGATTGATTGTGGTAAACAAGTTTTGGAGATTGCAAGAAATACAA
>DATNQL010000565.1:0-4057 GCA_036704025.1 Stenomitos sp. | reverse complement strand
GTAAATTGAGCGATCGCCGGATGCGCTGCGTCATTTCCATCACTAGGCATTGTTGCTCAAATTGCTGTTGCAGCCGCTCTTGTGACTGCTTGCGCTCATCGACGGCCATCTGTGCCACAGATAGCGCCATCCGCAATTGCTCAGCATTTTCCTCTAAAAGTTGTTGACTAAGTTGCTCTACCTTGCGATTACTGTTTCTCAGATTCTGGCTCAACCAATGAATCACAACAGCAACCAGACAAAAGGTTATGAACCGAATGACATCACTGATGGAGAGATGGGTAAATTGCCCGACAGGAGGAACACAAAAGTGGTTGATCGCCAGTGTGGAGAGGACAATCGACACCAATCCCGGTCTAAGTCCGCCATACCAGGTAGAAACGGTGATGGCGACAAAAAAAAAGGGACTGACCACTTGAGTGAGGAACGGTTCAAGACCGAGTGTCAGCAGTAGCGCGATCGCAGTCGAGCCAATCGCCACTCCATAGGGCAAAAATCGCTGATAAAATTTCATCATTTCCGCTCCTAGTTTCGTTGCCACACTTTCGTTCTCCCTAAATCCCCCTTTGGAAAGGGGACTTTGAGTGGATGCTCTCGCCTTTTGAACCGGAGCGACTGCCGGAGCTTTAGTGAGGATGAGAAGGGCTGGTGGGAATCTTCGGACCTGCCTAACTCCTGTGACGTGAACGAGTTCGTTCAATGCGGCTGAGTACCCGCGTCACCAGTTCCGGCCCCAGCACGGGTTTGGTAATAAAGTCATCAGCCCCAGCGGCAAAGGCGTCCTGAAGGCATTCTGCATCGGTATGGGCTGTCACCACCAAAATCGGTAAATCGCCCCATTGAGCATCCTGTCGCACCACCTGACACAACTCCAGCCCAGTAATTAAAGGCATTTCCAGATCTAACACGACTAAGTTAGGCTCGGTTGTGAGCAGTACCTCCCAAAATTGTTGGGGTTCAGTTAAGGTAATCACGTCTAAACCCCAAGGCGTGAGCAAGGCGGATAAGGCATCTAGCACCATAGGGTCATCATCGACGATTAACACCTTAGCGTCTGAGGGTTGAGATTGAGGTAAGACGCGGGTGAGCGCCTGAAAAATTTGTTCCGTGGTTGTCGGTTTGTGCAGAAATTGCCGTGCGCCTAAGCGGGATACGGCCAAGCGATCGCTCAAGCTGTCTCGTCCTGTGAATACAATAACCGGAAGATTCGGCGATTGCTGTGCTAATTCCCACAACAGTGTTAACCCATCTTCCTTCGTATCTGGGAAACTCAAGTCCAGCAACACGGCATCAGGGGGTGTCACATTAATCTGCGCTCGCGCCGTTACTAGATTGGGAGCAATCTTCATCCGGATACCCCACGACTTAGCCTCGGCTAATAATTTCTCCATCAGTGCGGCATCGTCATCAATCGCCAGCACCCGATAAATGGGAACGGTAGGAACAGGTGAAACCGTTGTTAGAGTGACGGGAGCTTTCGTGATCTGCTGCTGCATGGCAGCCACCAGTTGGGAGAACTGGGAGACTTCTTCTGGGGTTAAGATGCGATTGCCCATCAACAGATGCTCTATTTCCCGTCCCAGCGTCGAGCCTTCAGGATAGCCAAATGTCGCCATCGAACCTGCCAGCTTATGGGCTTCATGCTGTGCCGCCTGCTGCAACTCGCCATCTAAGTTTCCTGCCAGAAGAGCTGTATGCGCCTGCTCTAACACCGCCACTTGCACGGCCACTCGTTGTGTGAAGGAATCGCGCAACCGATCCAAAACTTGGTTCGCGGTAGCAATATCCTCCGCGCTAGGTGTGTGTTTTTGACTATGGACGGCTGGGGTGGCAGCCGTCTTAGGGGATGTTTGAAAACACGCTCTAGAGCCAGAAGCGGTGTATTTAGGAGCAGGCTTGAGTCGGTAGCCCATACCATAAATCGTTTCGATGATCTCTTCGGTTAAGCCGCCTGCCTTCAGCTTCTTTCGGATATCTTTAACATGAGTGATAATCGCCCGCTCACTTGGAGCATCATCAAATCCCCAGAGCCGATCTAAAATGGCACTCCGGCTAAAGATGCGATTAGGATTTTGTAGAAATAATTCCAGCAGGTTGTATTCTGTGGCGGTGAGAGGAATCACCTGCTCGCCAAATGTGACGTTACCGGAAATCAGGTCTAAACAGAGTATGCCCCAGGTTAAGGTAGAAGGTACACTCACACTTGTGCCACTTCGTCGCAGCAAAGCCCGAATCCTTGCCAGCAATGCGTCTGGATCATAGGGCTTGGTGACATAGTCATCGGCTCCAGCATCCAGTCCTGCCACAATATCAGCATTAGAAGATTTTGCGGTCAGCAGCAGAATCGGTTTATGGTATCCTTTAGCTCTAAGGCGCTGACAGAGGGTGATACCATCTAGCTGAGGAATCTGCAAGTCGAGCACAATCAGATCATACTCAAATGCGATCGCTTTCTCTAGCCCAGTTGACCCATCGGTGGCAAAATCGATCCCGTAGTGATTCGCCGCCAGGATCTTTGCCAGTGCGGCACTCATGAATGTGTCGTCCTCTACGAGCAGAATTTTCATGAGAGCCATTGTTTAGCTTGTCAATAACACTTTTTTGCATCACCCTGCACTATCATCTGCCTGACAATAGTGGGTGAGAATGGGTGGCAACTTTCTAAATCCTACTCTAGATGGATGACAGTGGGAAGAGGCTTAATGATGCGATGGCGCGATCGCTGGCGTCGTTAGCCGGTCGGACTTAAGTTACGCTTGAGGATGCAATATCGAGAAATCAGCGATCGCCCGATAGTCGTTGATTCTGATCCAGCCAGCCAACGATGAGCAATCTGAATTACGCCAACCGAAACTTGCAAAATTTCAGCTTCAAAGGGCAGGACTTGGCGGGTGCAGATTTCAGTGGCTCAGACTTGCGGGGATGCAATTTCACCGGAGCCAATTTAAGTGGGGCAACCTTTAAGGGGAGCCAAACAGGGCAAAGTCGTCGTCAGGTCTATATTTTAGTGGCTGCCACTATTATGGGTTTGGTTGTTTTCGTTGGCTTTAGTTTGATCGCGGCTCAAGTGTCAATTGGCTTGTTCGGCGATGGTTCCAATAAAATGCTCAACTTCTTTCTCAGGGCGCTGTTGATATTGGCTTTGATATTCGGGAATTTTTTTCGGGATAGTATTACCCTCCACTTTCCAAAAATCACAACCGTCTGGACTATTGCAGGCATGACTGCACTACTTGTACTGTTTGTGGTGATGATTATGCTTACAGTTGTACTGGCAATTGCTAGCCTCTCTGGCTTCGCGGATGGAACAGTTGCTCCGGGATTTTTCTTCTTCCTGATGATGGTCATTTCTGCGCTCTTGACTTTCCGGATTCTCAAATGGTTCATTCAATCTATCCGGAGCGAACCTGGAACATCTTTTAAGAAAGCCAACTTAAGTAATACCGATTTTAGTCATTCCGAGGTACAAAATACCGATTTTTCTTTGGCTACATTAACAGGAACCTGTATCTTTGACTGGACTATTAAATCCCATAACCGATTTGCAAATGTTTATTGTGAATACCTTTATGGGGAACCAGGGTACCAGAATCGACAACCGGCTGAGGGAAGTTTTCAACCGGGTGAGTTGGAACAGTTACTAGCTAAATTCACAAGATAAATAGATGAATGTTTCGGTATTGGATTGCTTGCAGAATGCTAAAGCCTTACGCCGAAATCTTGACAGCCATCACTCAAGATGCAGACTTTGCTGAAAGGAGCCGACTATATGGCTTTGGCTGTCCTCTGCAACGAAGAGTTAGAAATCGCGAGCATAGTGGAGGCCAAGTTCAACCGCCCTCACAATGGACACCAGGCCAAACCAGGCCAATGTGCAAGCAAGGAACTTCATCGTTAGCAGGTAGCCGCGACCCTCCAAGGACGGGAAGAAGTGGACGGCAAGAACCGCAACAGCAACCTTAGAAACGATCAGTGTTCCGATAGCCGTTACTACGAAGACAAGGCTCTCGGCGGTAGAGCCGCGAATGATGTAGTTCCCGCCGACGGTGAACCAAAA
>DATNQL010000564.1:0-17149 GCA_036704025.1 Stenomitos sp. | reverse complement strand
GCTGCGGCTCAAAACCATATCTTAAAGGATAAGACTGGGGCCAATGGGCTTGATAGGATTGAACAACTTGGGCGGTGTCGTCGGTACTATTATTGTCCACAACCAAGACTTCCCAACTGAACGTTTGGCTGTGATGAATCTGTGGCGTTGGCTCAGAACCAGGCGTGACACATGAAGCGTCTTGGCAAGCGAGTTGCAATCGATCTAAAACCTCTGGTAGACGCCTAGCCCCGTTGTAGGTTGGGATGGCGACCGTTAAATCAACGACCATCATTTTACCAAGGATGGGAATACAGAAGACTGGATTAATTGAGTATGCCCAGTTCTGCGTCGAAAATTTCTATCTATATCTAATGTATCAATTTTAACTTCTGGTTCGTTCGCGACTCTATGTTTACGTCATGGTGACCGATACACAGGGAAGTACTGTCCAAGAGCGATTGGGGTGCGGTCAAAACGAGTTGGTGATGTCCAGAAAATCTCTCCGCGTCCCCGTGTCCCCGCGTCCCCGTGTCCCCGTGTCCCCATGTCTCCATGACCCCATGTCCCCGTGTCTCCGCGTCCCCGTGTCCCCGCGTCTCCATGTCCCCGTGTCAGTCTCAACCAACCACTGATGACCACACCCGAGTGATTGCTCCCTCGACCGATTAACAAACGCCTGGTCAACAACACGCTGAACCTATCTACGTCCATAATCTTAGATATATTGGCGGATTTTTCTGGAAGTTTATTAAAAATTCATAATTTTTGTGTTGTTTTTTTAAAGGGATTTTGGGGAAGCGGAAAATTTTTGAATTATAACCAAGACAGGTCTGCGTCTATCACCTCTCACACCACTAAACCTCTCTATGCAGACTCAGACGGCTCCAATCGCCTTGCCTACCCTCGAGCATCTAATTGACTCTCGCCCCCTAACGACGGCTCCGGAGACACCCTTGAGCAACATCATTGCTTTAATGGGTCAAGGGCGAAGAACCCATTCTTTCCCTCCTATGGGGTCATTGTTCCTGGAACATACTCAGCCATCAGACCCCAATACAGGCAGGCAACCCTCCAGGGCAAGCTGTATGAAGGTCGCACCTGCGACCTGTGTTTTAGTCATAGAAGGCGATCGCACCTTAACGACCGTGCCTCCCTGGGACAACAATCGCCTCGGTAAAGCCCATCGCTTAGTGGGAATATTTACAGCACAAGACTTGGTTCGCCTGACCGCTTCAAAGGTGAACTTGAGAGAAATCCAGATTGCCGACGTGATGACTCCGTCGGTTGTCACTTTAACCGTTTCCGATTCGTGCAACCTGTTTACGGTGATCTCCCTGTTCCATCAACATCAAATCAGTCACCTACCTGTTTTAGACTCTCAAGGTCAACTCATGGGGATGATTACGGTTGACCGTCTGTGTCAAGGGCTACCACCTCTGAATCTCCTGAAAGGGCAACAAGTCTCAGCTTCCATGACCCCGACCGTCATTCAGGCACCCTTGAATAGCTCCATTCTCAACCTTGCTCACCTGATGAGCCAAGAGCGAGAAAGTTATGTGGTGCTGACGGAACAAGGGTTAAATTTTAGCTCGTTGCCGGTTGGGATCATTACAGAACGTGACCTTGTCCAGCTTGTTCAGTTATCTCTGATGGGCTTGGACTTATCCCAAACTCCGGCGCATCTGGTCATGAAGACACCGTTGTTGGGATTGAGTCCAGAGGATTCTCTGTGGACGGCTCATCAACAAATGCAGCAGTGGCAACTCCAACACGGACTGGTGTATGGAGAACCAGACGACTGGCTGGGCGTTTTTACCCAAAAAGAGCTGTTGCGATCGCTCGATCCAATGCAAATGCTGGGCGTGATTGACACTTTACAGCGAACCGTTGAGCAGCAAGCCGAGGAACTCAAACAGTCTCATGGGCAATTATCCCATCAGAGGTTTCACTCCCTAGCGATGGAACAAAATCAAGGAGAAGATAGCAACGCTTCAATCCTTTCTCCTCAAACATTTGAGGGGAATCCGAACCCAAGCGACAGTGCACATCCGGCTTCATCTCCCATCTCGGAAACGGCGGCTCCAGAAACACAGCCCCACAAACAGGCTTGTTATCACAGTACCTTAGACGAACTCAAAAAAGCCAACGAACGCCTAGAATTAGTCACTTACGCCGCTAACGACGGTCTTTGGGACTGGAATCTTCAAACGGGAGAAATTTACTACTCCCCGCGTTGGAAGGAGATGTTGGGCAACCTCGACTATGAACAGCCCAATGAATTGCTCTCTTGGGAACAAGTCATCATGGACGCCGATCCCATCGCCACCTTAGAACTGATGAAGGATTTTCAGGGGGGTCAAGCGTCTCGTTTCATGGTGACACAACGCTTCCATCATAAAGACGGCTCGTTGCTATATATCCTGTCGCGAGCCACTCACCTGAAAGATGCTCAGGGGCAGGTTATCCGCATGGTTGGTACCCATACGGATGTCACTGATTTGGTGATAGCTCAAGAAGCCCTGCGCCAAAGCGAAGAGCGTATCCGGGCATTATTAAATGCGATTCCCGATCTGATGTTCCGTCAACGAGTGGATGGAACTTATTTGGATTTCAAGTTAAAAGATGGCAATTTGATCGTTCCCTCTGAAACACCGATCCAAGCTCATGTTTGGGATGTCGCGATACCAGAAGCCGTGAAACAGCGTCATCTCGAGCTGCTGCAAGCCGTTGTGGCTACAGGGGAGTTACAGACCTATGAGCTGGAATTAGACCAACCGGATCGGGTCAGGAATTATGAGGTGCGGATCGTCAAAAGCGGTGTGGATGAAGCTGTTTGTATCGTGCGCGAGATTACCGAACGCAAGCGAACGGAGGAAGAACTGCGCGAGAATGAACAGTTTTTACGCAGTATCTATGATGGGGTGGAAAAGTCGATCTTTGTGGTCGATGTTTTGGAGAATGGGGAATTTCGTTATGTCGGCTTGAACCCAGCTCACGAACATCTTACAGGCATTCCTTCAGAGCAACTTTGTGGCAAGACTCCCGAACAGGTGCTGCCGTTAGAATCGGCTAGGGCGGTGCGCGATCGCTATCGCTCTTGTGTTGAGGCGGGAACGACGATTTCTTATGAAGAATGTTTGCTGTTCAATGATATAGAGACGTGGTGGATCACCAGCCTCACCCCACTGCTGGATAGTCACTCGCGCATCTACCGTCTGATTGGGACAAGCACTGACATTACCGAACGCAAACGAGCCGAAATTGCTCTGCAACAGCAGGCGGAACGAGAACGGTTAGTCAGTGAGAGTGCTCGACGGATTCGTCAGTCTCTGGAACTCGAAGAAATTCTCAATACCACCGCGACACAAGTCCGGCAGTTTCTTCAGACGGATCGGGTGATCGTTTATCGCTTCAACCTGGACTGGAGTGGTGTGGTTGCTGTGGAGTCTGTGGGACAGGGGTGGACAGCCGTTTTGGGCAGCACCATTCATGACCCCTGCTTCAGTAAAGATTTTACCCATCTCTACCAACAAGGTCGCGTGGGGATCGTTGAGGATGTTAACAATGCGGGTTTAACATCCTGTTACATTGAGTTCTTGGCTCAGCTCCAGGTTTCGGCTTCTCTGACCGTCCCGATCTTACAAGGAGAAAAACTGTGGGGATTGTTGATTGCTCATCACTGTCAGGGCATTCGCAAATGGCAATCTCTGGAAGTTGAACTGTTGCAGCAACTGGCAACTCAAGTCGCGATCGCCGTTCAGCAATCGGAACTGTATCAGCAGGTGCAAGCCGAACTGGCTGAACGAAAGCGGGTGGAAGAGGGACTGCGTGAGCATAAAGCGGCGCTTCAGCGGCAAGTGCATCGAGCCTTCTTGCTCAAGCAAATTACCCAAGATATTCGTCAAAGTTTGGATACGCATCAAATTCTTATTACCACAGCCGCTCAAATTGGTCAAGCGTTTCGCGTCAACCGCTGTGTGATTCATACTTATGTTGCCACGCCAGCGCCCCAAGTGCCATTCGTAACTGAATATTTAGAACCGGGATATAAATCAATTCTGGATTTGACGGTGCCGGTGAGGGGCAATCCCCATATGCAAAAGCTGCTGGTTCAAGATTCAGCGATCGCGTCCCCAAACGTCTACACCGACCCCTTGTTACAAGCCGCTATCCCTCTATGCCAGCAAATCGGCCTAAAATCCATGTTGGCCATTCGGACTTCGTCTCAGGGAGAACCCAATGGAGTCATTTGCCTACATCAATGTGACTCGTTGCGCGACTGGACGAACGATGAAATTGAACTGTTAGAAGCCGTCGCCGATCAAGTGGGCATTGCCTTAGCTCAAGCCCGACTCTTGGAGCAAGAAAAGCGTCAACGGGAGCAACTCGCTGAGCAAAACATCGCCTTGGAAACAGCTAAACAGGCCGCAGAGGCTGCCAACCGTGCCAAAAGCGAATTCTTGGCGACCATGAGCCACGAAATCCGGACTCCCATGAATGCCGTTATTGGCATGACTGGACTGCTGCTCGACACAGAAGTCACACCCCAACAGCATCAGTTTGTGGAAACAATTCGTAATAGTGGTGAGGCACTCCTGACGATTATTAACGACATTCTCGACTTCTCCAAAATTGAGTCAGGCAAACTGGAACTGGAGGAACAACCCTTCAAACTACGGATGTGTATTGAGGAATCCCTCGACCTTCTGGCTCCCAAAGCCGCAGAAAAAGAGCTGGAATTGGCTTATCTGATTGACCCACAAACGCCCATTACCATTGCCGGAGACGTGACTCGACTGCGTCAAATTTTGGTGAATCTGCTCAGTAATGCCGTGAAGTTCACGCTGAGTGGAGAAGTCACCGTTTCAGTGACAGCCAAGGGGGTACCTGTAAAGGATGAAATGGCGACCGAGTCGCTGGGCAACGACCTAGAATGGTGTACCTCTCGAT
This sequence comes from Stenomitos sp., assembly GCA_036704025.1. Taxonomy (GTDB): domain Bacteria; phylum Cyanobacteriota; class Cyanobacteriia; order Cyanobacteriales; family Coleofasciculaceae; genus Allocoleopsis. The sequence goes on along the minus strand of DATNQL010000564.1, from coordinate 12,217 downwards.
CCCCAAAATCTCAGCATCAGGCCGCTCAACCCTCTGAGCTTGAGCTGCGCCAGGGTATGCTGACTTCGATGATGCTTCATCCTGTCCCGTACCCGTTTTACGAAATTCAGTTCGCGGTTAAGGATACGGGTATTGGTATTCCGACAGAACGTTTAGATCGCCTATTTCAACCCTTTAGCCAGGTGGATTCCTCGACCAGTCGCCATTATGGCGGCACTGGTTTAGGTTTGGTGATTTCTAAACGGTTATGCGAAATGATGGGGGGTCGGATCTGGGTGGAAAGCGAAGTGGGTAAAGGCTCGACTTTTTACTTCACAGTTCTGGCTCATGCTGTGTATAGCGCCACTCCCATGGGTCTGGATGTCGCTCAACCTCAACTTGAAGGCAAGCGATTGCTGATTGTGGATGACAATGCCACCAATCGCCAAATTTTGACCCTACAAGGACAATCTTGGGGCATGGTGACCCGTGCGGCGCAGTCGGGCATGGAAGCTTTGGATTGGCTGTGTCAGGGAGAACCGTTCGACCTGGCGATTCTGGATATGCAAATGCCGGGGATGGATGGACTAACCCTAGCGACAGAAATTCGTAAACAGCCCGGTTACCAAGAATTACCGTTGGTGATGCTAACCTCAATCGGCAAGCCCGAAAGCAGCGATCCCAGCCCCATGAATCACTTTGCAGCATTTTTGAATAAACCGATTAAGCAGTCCCAACTTTATGAGAGTTTGAATCAAGTTCTGCTCGGACAACCGATTAAAGTGCGTCCTATCTGTTCTTTGTATCCAGAGATTGACCCGAATTTAGCACACAAATTGCCTCTCAAGATTCTTTTGGCGGAAGATAATGTGGTCAATCAGCAGGTTGCTTTACACTTGTTGCAACGATTGGGGTATCGCGCCGATGTGGTCGGCAATGGTTTAGAGGTGCTGGAAGCTCTGCATCGTCAATCTTATGATGTGGTGTTCATGGATGTCCAGATGCCGGAGATGGATGGATTAACGGCTGCACGTCATATTTGCCAAGAGCCGTCTTTCGCTTGGGAATTAGGGGAGGCGGGCGAGAATTTTAAAATGGCATTTCCTGGGGTTTCTAGAACAGAAACGAACCCACTCTCGAACCCTTCTACATCCCCAAGCTGCCCACCGGAGAAAGTCCCAGGACAGTCAATTTCAAAATCCACCAAGCGTCCTCGGATTATTGCCATGACAGCCAATGCGATGCAGGGCGATCGCGAGATGTGTTTGGAGGCCGGTATGGATGATTACATCAGTAAACCAATCCGTATGGAGGAACTGGTTCGTGCCTTAAGCAAGTGCCGAGAAGAGTTGAAATTGATCCCGGTGAACGTGGAAGGTTCTGAAAATAACATTCAACTTTCCCAGCGAAAAATAACCCCTACGGAAAACGTTACGCAAACGACCTTCATGCAACCTGCAACTTCCGATTCCTGTGAGGATCTCATCGATGTCGCCGCTTTTCAAGAATTACGCGAAATGGTCAATCATGATGGCATATTAGAAAGCGTGATTGATAGCTATGTCGAAGAAACACCCAAGCTATTGCAAGCCATGCAAACAGCTCTAGTGCAGCTTCACCAGGTAGCGGTTGATCAAAATGAGGCGATTGTGTTGCAGCGATCGGCTCACACTCTCAAGTCAACCAGTGCTACTTTAGGCGCGACCTACCTGGCTCAACTTTGCGGGGAGCTAGAAGCGCTTAAGCCTACGGGGAATTGGGCAGAAGCAACAGATCTGGTATCACAAATAGAAACAGAATATGAGAAAGTGAAGGCAGCTTTGCTGCAAAAGATTCGGCACTTGAATTCTATTGGATAAGCTGCCTGCGTATTGAAGGGGCAAGAAGAAGTAAACCCAGCAAGGAGAAGAGTGATTCGATTTTTTCTCCTTTCTTATTTCTGAGGATTAGCGTCTTTCTTTGCTAAAGATGCTCTTAAAAATATCTGAGAGGTTCTCTTCCTTATAATCCTTAAATTCGCCTGCATCAAACCAAACACCATAACAGACCGGACATTTTTCGTACCGGATATGAGACTGCTTGAGATCCACCATTTTCGTCATTTGAGTCTGGCATTTTGGACAATTAATCGTCTCAATATCATCAAATTTTTTGCCGGTTGAAGGGTCGCCAATATCTATCGTTTCAGCGCCTTTCATTTTCTTCAGTTCCTGAGCCTCTTGGGAATCAAACCAAATTCCTTGACAGTTTGTGCATCGGTCTACTTCTATATCTGAATAGACTACTGATTCGAGATTTCCTTGACATTTAGGGCAATGCAGTTGACTCATCTGGGTCACACCATTTTAGTTCGATGAAGATGGCGATAGTTTAGCAGTTCTCAGCAGGGAACAGGCAGATAGGTGGCGGTTTCCGCGACGGTAAACACACTCGCGCTTTTCTGGAATCATTCACGCAACACCATGCTGTTTGAACCAAGCTTTGAGACGTTTCCAACCGTCTTGGGCTTCTTGTTTGCGAAAGGACGGACGATAGTCCGCAAAGAAGGCGTGGGGTGTATCGGGATAAACGATAATTTCTGAACCACTGTTTCCAGCTTTGAGCACCTCGCGCATTTGCTCCACAGTTGCTACAGGAATTCCATTATCACTGCCACCGTAGAGTCCCAATACAGGCACTTTCAACTTAGCGGCAATATCAACAGGGTGCTGAGGCGTTAAGGGATTAGACTCACCCACTAAGCGTCCGTACCAAGCAACTCCTGCTTTGACTTTCGGGTTGTGAACACTATAGAGCCAAGTCACTCGCCCACCCCAGCAAAAACCTGTAATGCCCAGTTTATTGATATTCCCTTTACTCGATTTTCGTGCCCAAGCCACGGTTGCATCCAGATCGGACATCACCTGAACGTCAGGAACTTTAGAGACAACTTTGGAGATAATTTCTTGAATGTCCGTTAGTTTGGATACATCACCTTGACGGGCAAACATTTCAGGTGCGATCGCCAAATACCCCAGTTTGGCAAAGCGGCGACAGACATCTTGGATATGTTCGTGTACACCCAATATTTCTTGGATTACCAGCACTGTCGGGAAGTTATTGCCTTTGGCAGGCATAGCTCGATAAGCCGGAATCTCCCCATCCTTGACAGGAATCTTCACTTCACCCGCCACTAAGCCTATGCTATCGGTGGTGATCACTTCGGCAAGAATCGGGTGTGCTGCCAGTGCAAACCCGGCGGCTAGCGTAGAGGCAATGATAAATTGTCGGCGCGTCAAATCACCCATCCGCAGTTTTCTCCGAGCATTCCACCAGAGGATCTTAACCTTTAGATCCCCCTAAATTGTTCTACAACAGGGAGGAAAGACACGATACAAGGCTTTAGGTATTAGGGAACCAATGCAAGTGGTGCAAGTAACTGCATAAGTGACATTCTCTCTAGAGATATAAAAAGACAGCACTACAGACAACTTGCAGCCTTCCCCACCCACCCCAAGGTGCAGGTGGGGTTTTCTTTATTGAAGGCGAACTGCAATGGTATAAGAAGGTCGCTGTTTGGCTTCTCGTTGAGTCTTAACCACACGAAAGTCATGGTCAATATAGAGATGCTCAAACTGAGGAACCATCAAAAAGGCAGTTTTTAATTTTTTAGCTGTACTTTTATCAAGATTGTCCAGTGATGGTGCTTGTGGAGACTCTAGGGCTTGGGATGATTTATTTTCCCTAGATTTGACAACTTTCGTAAACCAATTCTCTGCCTGTTCAATACTTAAAGGCATAGCTCCTAATCGAAAGGCTTGTTCTATCCCAATATTCTGAATTTGCCACTGACCCTCTCGGACTTCATACTTTTGCAGCACCATTAAATCATAAGCGAATAGAATGGATGATAAATTTTGCAAAAAAGGTATTTTGTGACCAGGAGAGTAACGGGCCATATTGGCATAGTAACCATTGTCATGAAAGATTTGGTAAGACTGCTCTCTTATCCGTCCTGGCAGAAGGTCTTGATAAGGGATAGTAGACCAAACCGATGACCATACTCCCAGTACAAGTGAGACTTGATCTTCCGCTCTGGGATAAGGATTTCGCCGCTTTAACTCTTCAACAATCGGTGCTAATTCATTTTTATAAAACAGCACTTTTTGTTTTATTGGTTCTGTGTCTCGGCTTGCTGTAAGCTGCAAAAGTTTTTGTTTAAGTTCTTCTGTACTCTGATGACTCAGTTCATCAGTAGTTAGTATTTTATCCGCGAGCACTGTATACACTCCGAGCAATACAAGACAAAATAAATGATGACTAATACCCAATTGTGTTCTTAACTTCGCTTGTTAGATAAGTTAAGTTTTCCTTCTGGGAACGCGGTGCGATCGCCGTGTGAGGCAGGATATTTTCAAACTGGGCAACTGGGTATAAAGCGCACTTTTTCAAGGGGTTATAAATTAAATAATGTAACTTTTTCTGACAAATAACGTCTTTCTTCAGATATAAGGACTCTGTCTGTTTCGTCAACCCACGGAAATATAGAAAACCTCTGGTGAATCGGGGAGCCATCTAGTACACTCAGGCAGAAAGAATTGACGAACAAAAATTTCTCTGACTCCCCGGTTCATTTACGGGCAACCACGAGGGATTTACGGGCAACCACAAGGGATTGCCCCTACCCTTAATGCCTCGGCACACTACAACATCAAAGTTTGTTATACCTTGCCTCTAAATACGCGCTCGGCAGGCCCGGTCATGTAAACTCGTTGGTCTTGCTGTGCCCATTCAATCTCCAAACAGCCACCGGGGAGTTCTACCGTAGCCTTGCGATCGCTTTTGCCCGTCAACACACCGGCGACTACCGAAGCACAGGCACCCGTGCCACAAGCCAGTGTCACTCCAGCACCACGTTCCCACACCCGCATCTTCAGATAATCGGGACGCACAACTTGGATAAATTCCGTATTGGTGCGCTGGGGAAAGGCTGGATGATGCTCAAACTGGGGGCCAATGGCTTCTAAGGGGATCGCGGCGACATCCTCAACAAACGTGATGCAGTGGGGATTCCCCATACTCACACAGGTAACCTCCCAGGATTGTCCAGCCACTTGTAGAGGTACAGCGATCGCCTTTTGCTCCGCATCCGCTAACGTTGTGGGAATTTGAGCGGCTAAAAGCTGAGGCATTCCCATATCCACCTTAACTTTGCCCCCACCTTCTATTTTGGGGATGATCACACCGGCTAAGGTATGAATCCGATACTCCGATTTAGCCTCTGCCCCTTCCAGATCGGCGATAAACTGAGCTAAGCAGCGAATCCCGTTGCCACACATTTCTGGCTCTGAACCATCGGAGTTAAAAATCCGCATGGTATAGTCAGTGCCATTTTCTCCGGGTAAAGCGAAGATCACACCATCCGCGCCAATCCCAAAATGGCGATCGCATAGCTGCACTGCTTGCTCTGATGTAATAATCGGTTGCATGTCAGCGCGATTATCAATCAAGATGAAGTCATTCCCCAGACCGTGATACTTTGTAAATTCGATTTCCATATTGAGCTCCGGCTTTAAAAATTGATTATGGCTGAATTCGATACAGGTCTACCGAGCGTTCGTCAAATTCAAGGTTTGATTAAAGAGGGAAAAGAAGTTGAAGTAAAACTTTTGACCCAAGATGTGCTAATAGGTCAACTGCTGTGGCAAGATTCAGATTGCTTCTGTCTGGCTACTCAAGAGGGGGTACGCACGATTATTTGGCGTCATGCCATGGCTTACATCAAGCCCCAAGAGGTAGAAATGGGGAGTCGTTCTCTTCAAGTGCGGCAATGAAAGCCGTTGCCGATTGAACGTTGAAGGTTACAGGTTGTAAGTTGCACGTTAAAATTCAACCTTTAACGTTCTAACTTTCAACAGACTTCGGTTTAATCCCCATTACGTTGACTATCCAGGGGTAAATACTCCTGCAAGACTTCACTCACAGGAGCCTTGATAATCGGAATCGCCACGACAGATTGCTGAGGTTCGGGTGCCAGCCACTGTTGTAATTGACGCAGAGGATAACTACCACCACACAACAGCAGGTGATCGCCCACTCGAATTTCAGCACGACCATCAGGAAAGCGGATAAACTTTCCTTCACGGCGGATGGATTGTACCTGTACCCCGTACTGACGGCGTAAATGCAGCTCTGCAAGGGTTTTCCCGTGGGCTGGACTATCTTCAGGCACAAGCAACCATTGGCAAGGGGTGTTGATGCCCGGAATTGCCACTTCCCCCTTCGCCAGTTCATTAAAAGCGGCAAGTTCATCGGGTTCTCCCACCGCTAAAATGCGATCGCCTTCTTGAAGTTGGGCTTGCTCACTGGGATAGTCAATTTCCTCCCCTTCGGCGCGACGAATGGCAACTAAGCTCACACCAGTCAAGCGGCGAATGTTGGCTTCTTCCAACGTCATACCCCTGAGTGGCGAATTCTCCGGGAGAGCATACCATTTGCTGTTCATCACCTCGGTGGCTGTACGCAAATCTCGTGCAATCTGAGCCGGCCCTTGCTCTGGACGCAAATCGAGATAATGGGAACTACGAATTTGCTCCATTTCCCGTTGAATCACCGAAGTGGGTAAGCCAATCCCGGAGAGCAAATGGGTAGCCAACTCCAAACTGGCTTCAAACTCTGGCTGCACCACCTCTTTAGCTCCTAGTTGATACAAAAGTTCAATATCCCGCTCTGTGTTGGCTCGAACTACAATATCGAGGTCGGGATTGAGTTCTAGCGCTCGCTTGAGACACAGACGCGTACTCATCGGATCGGATACCGCAATCACCAGCGACTGCGCCTTCTCGACTCCTGCTTTTTCTAATACATGCAAGCTAGCGGCATTACCATACACATAGGGAATTTGAGCCTCTCGCAATTGCTGAATCGCCCGCTCTGATTGATCAATCACCAATACAGGATAGTTATGCTCTTGCATGAGGCGCACCAAATTACGCCCACCCCGCCCGTAACCACAAATCACCACAGGTTCCAAAAGCTGCGAGACTTCAGGAGACACTTCCTTTGGAGCCTCCATGGGTTCAAAAAACCGCTTCAAGGACGGGAGTGACTCGATCCAGTTAAACACCAGAGGTACTACACGTAGGACAAAGGGGGTAACGACCAATGTCACTGCCGTTGTGCCCAAAATCAACAGGTAGACGCGACGGGACACCAATCCCAGAAACTGTCCCTCACTCGCCAGGACAAAGGAGAATTCCCCAATTTGAGTTAGCCCTAAACCGACAATGATTGCCGTCTTTAACGGATAGCCAAACGCCTTCACCAACGGCGTGATAATCAAAAACTTGCCCACTAACACCAGACAGACTAACCCCAAAATCAACTCCAGATTGTTCCAGAGGAAAAGGGGATCAATTAGCATCCCAATCGCGGCAAAGAATAAAGCCGCAAACACGTCTCGGAGCGGCTCGACATAAGTTAGCGTTTGATCAGAATATTCCACCTCACTAATCATTAAACCCGCAACAAACGCCCCCATCTCAATCGAAAGACCTAAATGCTCCGTCAGCAGGGCAATGCCCAAACACAGGGCAACCACCCCCAGCAAAAACAGCTCTCGGCTTTCGGTTTTAGCGAGGAGTCGCAACACGTAGGGGATGAGCCAAATGCCAGCGGCTACGGCTCCAGCCGCAAATAAACCAATTTTTAATAGGGCTAAGCCGATGGCTACCCCGATCGCTTCTGGGGGTTGATCGAGGGCGGGTAAGACGGCTAGCATCAAGCCCAATGCCAAGTCTTGTACCACCAAAATCCCCAGCATGATCTGTCCATGGGGCGTCTCGGTTTCGTTGCGTTCCATCAAACATTTGAGGACGACAGCCGTGGACGACAGCGACAAAATCGCTCCCAGGAAGACTCCCTTGGCGGGGGTACTCACCCAGCCCATGCCTAGGGATAGTAAGGTGGTGACGACGATGGTTAAGGCAATTTGTAGCCCGCCCCCGCCTAAGGCGATCGCCTGGACTTTTTTCAGTTCTGCGAGGGAAAACTCAACGCCTAGGGCAAACAATAAGAATGCCACTCCAAACTGAGCCAGGGTCTCGATCTGAACTAATTCCTTAATCAGACCCAGACCCGCTGGGCCAACAATGATTCCCCCCAAGATATAGCCCAGTAGAGCGGGTTGACGCAAAAGCGCTGCAAATAGACCACCAGCCGCAGCGGCGGCGAGGACGGACACGAAGTCAAGGATGAGTCTGAAGTCTTCTTGCACCGGTTCCTTTTCTGAGAAAATTATTAAGCTATATAAACTTTAGAATACAAATTTTTCCAGCTCTCCTGTTACCTTTGGGTACATGAAAGAGCAAGCTTTCAGTCAAACTGAAGCCCCCTGACTGAAATTGTAGAAATTGACTGGAAACAAGAGTCACCTTGACCCCACTCTCCTTTTCTTCAGAGAGCTAGCAAGAGTATCAGCCTGATTTGAGTCGGGCGGTTGGAAACTCTTCCTTGCAGGTGCTAGTCTATCGGCTATGAGTGGCTATCAATATATTGAGCCGCTAAACTATTGTCAACAACTCGATAGGGGAGAATAACCTGTGCCGTCGAAGACTACTTTGTCTCAATTGCGCCCCCGCCGCAACTGGTTTGCTGTTGCTGTTTTGTGGGTACAACGTCAACGCGCTAACTGGGTACGAATCAGTCTCGCTCTTGGCATAGTTGCCGCTTTCGTTGCCATAGCTGTGCCAGCACGAGCGGTGCAAGTAGGTTTGTCGCCCTCTAATCCCCAGTTAGGCGACACTTTGTCAGTGATTGTTCAGCAAGACCCTACCCTTAGCAGTACTCCAACTGTTAAGATGGGGCAGAAAACTTATCCAACTTTTGTCACGAGTTCGGGAAAGTTTCGAGCGTTGTTGCCAACCTCACCTTTGGATCGGCCTGGAACTTTACAGATTCAGGTTCAGGGAGGGGGTGATGTGAAAAACTTAACGGTGCCGCTGCGAAATCGCTCTTTTCCGACCCAACGCATTCGGCTCTCAGGAGCAGCGGGGGCGGAAGCAACGCAGCATGAACTTGATCGCGTGGCGGCTTTCAAAAACCTAGAAACCCCAGAAAAATATTGGAATGGGCCGTTCATAAAGCCCAATAGCGGTCGAATTTCAACGGGTTATGGGCTTCGCCGCTATTACAATGGCGTGTTTGCGAAGGATTACTACCATCGTGGTGTTGACTATGCAGGTGGAGCGGGTTCCCCCGTGATGGCACCAGCAGCAGGTCGAATTGCCTTAGTGGGAAGAGTCTCTGAGGGGTTCCGGGTACATGGTAACGTAGTGGGAATTGACCACGGTCAAGGCGTCACCAGTATCATGATGCATCTCTCGCGCATTGATGTTCAGGAAGGGCAGATGGTAAAGCCTGGTCAAAGAATTGGTGCAGTGGGTTCAACGGGTGCGTCTACCGGGCCACATCTACATTGGGGTCTCTATGTTCATGCAATTTCGGTTGACCCAGCACCTTGGCGAGAGAAAGGATTTGAGTAGAGCTTTTTAAAGTTTTACTTCAGTCTTCTCCACTTGGGTTAGATTTTGTATGGTTTTGAGTATAGATTGTGGCAAGTTTTCCTCTTCAAAAGCAGCTACCGGGAAACACACTCCAACGTCATGAGTATTGAAAAAATCGTAGAACAAGCTCTGCAAGATGGCTACTTGACCCCAGTGATGGAAACCGAGGTGGGTCGTATCTGTGATACAGCCTCGGAGCTTTCGATCGAAGAGTATATGGCATTGGATCGCCTGATGGGGGCGCTGCTGACGGGCGAAGTGGTTGCCGTTCCCCGGAAGCAGTTCATCAATGTGATGGAGGAGTTGGTGCTCACAGAGGCAGTGGCTCAAGTCGCTGCCATCGAAGCGAAGAGCGATCGCATCCTCGATGTCGGTGATATTGCTGCCTACGCCCTGAATCGACTTCCTCCTTTGTATGCCACCACCGAAGAAGGTGCAAGATACCAGCGTCAGCGCGCTAAGGAGGAACTTCATGACTTGATCACCCAGCAAGTGAGTGCGGCTCTGACCCGCAACCTAGATCGACCCGATTTTGGCTGTGAACGTCAAGCACTGGGCAAAACTGGTGGCAATGATGTTCTCAGGCAGGTGAATAGCTTATTACAGGTTTACGCCCCTGACTTTGAAGCGAAACCCTCTAGTAACTATTTTGAGGTGGAGGAGTCAGAAGTCATCCGTCAGGAGTTTTGAGCCAAACAACGGTTGAATGTAGGGCAGGGGATCAGGTTGAATGTTCCAACCTTCAAACCTTCATCCCACAAAACTCACCCCGATTCCTCATTCTCAACGAACGTCGATCTTGAGAACACCGTGAGTGGGGTGGAGTCGTGGAACTCTCTATATTATTGGCGAACAATCACAGGTGTGCCTAGGTTGACTTGGTTATACAGCGCCCGAATGTCCTTGTTTCGCATCCGCAAGCAGCCATGAGAAATCGCTTTTCCCACCAATTCTTCTTTATTCGTGCCGTGAAAGCCAATGTGATGGCGTTCGTCAGCCCAAAAACCAATCCAGCGATCGCCTAATGGATTGTCAGGACCGGTGGGAATAATCTCACCCGTAATCGGCTGTTTCCAAACGGGGTTGAGTTGCTTGTGTAAGACTTTAAAGGTGCCGGTGGGGGTTTCCCACCCCGGTTGACCGACGGAAACGGGATAAGTGCCAATACGTTGTTTCCCCCAGTAACTGTAAACGCGGGATTCACTCAAATCCACCACGATTCGAGAACTCATGCCAGCGATCGCCATTTTCAGAGCATAGGTGGCGGGTAAAGCCTGTGTCATTTGGGGTTTGGGTTTGGGTTTAGGTAGAACCAACAAGGGTTTCAGCTTAGGTTGTGCCGCTGAAAACCAGAGAATCGCGGAGCCGAAGCACACGACCATCCAGCTTGTCTTCAGGGAGTAATTGATAGCCATCGTTATGCATTACCATTAGCAGGCGGCAGTTCTACAATATGAAACCAGTATTCTCCTAATGTATTCACGGCTTCCACGAGTGCGTCAAAGGTCATTGGTTTGATGAAATAAGAACTCGCTCCTAGCTCATAGCTACGACGGATGTCTTGCTCAGAACTGGAAGAAGTCAGCACCACAATGGGGATGCGCCGTAAGTTTGGGTCTGCCTTAATCGCTTGGATTACCTCTGGCCCATCTATTTTCGGCAGGTGCCAATCCAGCAAGATTAAATCGGGCCGGGGTGAACAGCTTCTGTCGCTATATTGGTGCCGACGGTGTAAATAGTCCAGCAGTTCCTCTCCATTGGTGACAATATACAAGTTATTGAGTAAACAGCTTCTTTTCAGGGCTTGTTTCATCAAGCTTTGGTCTGCGACCGCATCTTCTGCTAAGAGAATAGTGATTCGCTTTCTGGGATTACTCACTTTTGCCCTAACTCCATAGGCCTATTTGACCGACATGCTTTCTCAACGATACTCAACAACCGCCATCTGCCTCAACGACTAATGATGGGAGTGATAGAAAGTAGGCACGAGCCATTTTTCCTGATGAGTGGTGTGGTAGCCAGCGTGAAGCACAACTCCTCTGGAGAATTTATCAAACAATCCTTTTGGGGGATGCGACTGACTTCTGTAAAAGTCATAATACGTGGTTTACTAGTTACAGATTGAGCCATCCCTTGTACAATAAAAGTTTTGCTCGTTCATTCGGGAACTCTTAGTCAAAGTCGGGCGTCTTGGGGAGGAAGAAGGATGTTTTAGCACCCATTCCATCCATGAGCCAATCGATTTCTTTATCCTGGTCAACCGGTGAGGTTACACTTCCTCAATTAGGTGAAGTCACACCTCCTCAAGTATCGGTGCAACCTGACAAACTCTCTAACTATGACTTGATTTTGCGCTGTCAGGACGGATTAAGTCCTGATCGGACTGCCTTTGCTGAGCTTTTACGACGGTACCAATCTCATGTCGATAAGATTTTGTACCACCTAGCTCCAGACTGGCAGGACAGAGCTGATTTGGCGCAAGAAGTCTGGATTCGAGTTTACCGGAACATCAAGCGGTTAAATGAGCCGGTCAAGTTCCGGGGATGGTTGAGTCGGATTGCCACAAATCTCTTCTACGATGAACTGCGTAAACGCAAACGAGTCGCGAATCCTCTGTCCTTGGATGCTCCACGCCGCTTAGATGACGGCGAAATGGATTGGGAAATTGCATCCGAAACACCCAATCCGGAGGAAGA
>DATNQL010000563.1:0-6959 GCA_036704025.1 Stenomitos sp. | reverse complement strand
TAGAAGTGGGTGGACTCGTATAAATGGGTTCCACATCCGGCTGTTGAGAACTGATAGACACAGGTTCTGGTGCAATCAGGGGTTCCGGGGGCACCAAGTCCGGTATATCAGGAATTGAGCTAGGAGCAGATGTCATGGCTGCCTCTATCGGGTCACCTGCATTCAGCAGATTAAACCCACACTGACCGCAGAAGCTAGCATCTGTCTGAACAGTAGAACCACAGTTCGGACAAGTGGTAGTTGCGGGTAAAGGGGTATAGCAAGCTTCACATTGGGTTGCTCCATCTGGATTTTGGTGATTGCAGTTAGGGCAGACAATCATAGAACCTCCTTGCCGCCAGTATTGATCCTGCCTATTTGACATGCTCCCACCGCTAAACTCTTGTAGCGAGGGATTCCCAACCTCAGTTTCCCTTAGTCGGTTCTCAGTTCATTCAGTCCACATTCATTGACACTACTTCCGCAGTTATCAGCCAGAGGTGGAGTTCTGAGCATTCGAGCTTTTGGCTCCAGTTCCCTAATGCCCTTAGGTACTGTTTATATTAACGAAGCGACGCTAGCGCGTCACCAACGCTTGTTTGATGTTGGTACTCCGTTTGTTTCCCTCACGCGGATGACGCGGGTTCTCGACACCTATAAGTCTCTAAGGCAAGTCTTCTCAGATGTGAGAGGCTCTACATTTTGTATGATGTAGCCCTACGCTGTAGGGGACGGGGTATTGCAACCTGTCTGATAATAGCAAATCCCTGAGTACCCTTCATCAGGCTAATGTTGCACAAGGCTATTCCTAGTGGTGAACAGAGCGAACATTGTCTAAACGCACGGGTCTGTCAAGAGCCTTGTGACAGACTCTCAAAGCACAATCGACCCTAAGATTTTGATCAATGGTCAACAGAAAAAATCCTAATGTTTCAACTCTTGACCTGCTGCCTCATCTAAAAGCCACCAAAGTTCTCCTTGGGGTTTGATTAGCCGCGCTGGGTAGGTCATGGCGTCAGCCTCAGGGGCAAAGATCTGAGCTAGAGCTGGTTGTTTACTCGCACCCGCCACTAAGAAAATCACGCAGTGAGCATGGTTGATCAAGGGCGCAGTCAAGGTGATGCGAGGCTGACCATCTTTGTTCCCGACCGTAACGAGACGGTCAGTCATTTGCAGCGCATCGGTATGAGGAAACAGGGAGGCGGTATGAGCGTCATCGCCGATGCCTAACAGAATGACATCGATATGGGGAAACTCTCCTACGGCTACCTTGAAGAACTCACGCAGATAGTCATCATGCTTCTGAGCGTCGGCAGCGGGACTCTCACCATTGGTGGACATTGGGTGAATGTTAGCTGCTGGGATATCGACTTTGTCTAACCAGGCATGACGCGCCATTCTCTGATTGCTATCGGGGTGGTCGGCTGGCACGTAGCGTTCATCGCCCCAGAAGACATGGATTTTATCCCAAGGGAGGTCTTGGGTGGCAATGGCTTCGTATAAAGGCTTTGGTGTGCCCCCTCCGGCCAGGGCGATCGTACATTGACCGCGTTCGGAGATGGCAGCTTGCATTTGGGAGAGGACAACTTCGAGCGATCGCGCAATGAGTGCCTCTTTGTCGGGTAAAACTTCAACCGTTTTGTTCATAAACTCCTACGTTTGTGACTTTGTCGTTCTCAATAGGGGTTCTGGTGTTAATTTTGCCTCGCAATACGCTACAGTAGACTACCACTATGAGGCTCATGCGAAAATGACCCTACCACAAAGCCGACTAGAAAACGGTAAATGAAAGGTGTTCTTTTGTTCTGGAGAAGTTCACGCGAGGGCTTGAAGTCTCTCCAACAAACCTCTCCAATTCAATGCGTTAACATGGGCAAGTCCCTATCATTGAGCCATCCTGGCGGCTTCTTGAACGACCCTTTCTACGTCGGTTATTAGTGGTACGGTTAGGACAGCTTGCGAGAGTAAAGTTGTAAATGGCTCATACAGTTCTCAACAGACATAAGCGATGAAAAGTAGTCCTGTCTATTCCCCCTTCACAGCTCTAGCCCTTAAGGTTGTTGGGCTGATTATGATTGTGTCTTCCCTTGTGGATTACATCTTTCTAGCTATTCCTTTGAATGCTGGACAGAGGGCTTGGCAGCTAGCCTATGTAGGCCAACTGGTTGATCGGGGGATCTTGCCGATGGTTGGAATCGCCTTTTTGCTACTAGGCTATTGGCTGGAAAGCAGTATGGGGGCACCCGCATCAGAGGGACGGTCGTTGGTACAAGACTTAAGATTTTGGGCGCTTTTGCTCTCCAGCCTATTGGGACTCGTTTTTCTCCTGCTGCTGCCGCTGCACATTAACAATGTAGTTCAGCAAAGCGATGCGGAGATCAAGCAGCTCAATGACAGAGTCACTCTAGCCCAATCTCAAATTGAAGGTCGAGCGCAACAAATCGCTGCCCTTGTCAAAGACCCCAAAGGATTGGCACAGCTCAAACAACAGCTAACAGAGTTAGACCAAGCGCTGGAGAGCGGTCGAGTTCCCGCTGAGCAGCAGCCTCAGGCCAAGGCATACCGACAACTATTGCAAACCATTACGCAAAATCCGACGAAAGCGATTAGTCAAGAAGTTGATGCCGCGAAAGCTAAAATCACTAAAGAAAAGCAAGATTTAGAGAACCAGACCAGGACTGGAGCGATGAAGTCGGCTTTAAGGACGGGCTTGAGCAGTTTGCTATTAGCGATCGGTTACATTACCATTGGCTGGTCAGGATTGCGAAACTCTGGTCGGTAGAAAGGGTTGCCTCATTACGGCTCCCCTATCAATCCAAGGCTGTCAATCTCAGTTGATTGCAGACAGCCACCTGATCCGTTTTACGGAGAACATGACTCGGGGAGCATCGAAGCTTAATCACCCTTTGCCAATCAGAGAAAGTCGAAACAATTGACGACAATCGGGTCTTATTAAAGGCTATTAAGCACTTAGAGCATAAAGTCTAGCATTTTCTCTTAGTGGCGAGGAGTTCTAAAATTGCTCTAAAAGGTAAGCTGTTACGCATTTAATTTGTATACCTTCACACCCCACACCCCTTGCAAAAATTTTTATATCCAATTTAGATGCGCCGCAGCTTATCAGCCCAAATTTATAAAAGATAAAAGAATGCAGAAGACCAGAGAATCACAAAGATAGCTCTGGTTTTTTCAATGGAATGCATGAGCCTCGATGGATGGGTTCGGATGTTGGGTATTTTAGCCTGTTGCATCCTATTGAACGTTGAGCCACCCTGGTTTTGGCCGGAAATAGTCTCTTTTTCCTTGGGATTGTCTAGTCCTAAAGCTAGATCCTCTCTCTGTTAAAATGTTTTCAGTGATACCACTTATTTGGAAAATTTTCAGGCTTGCGTTCGGTGTTTATTTTGTGGCACTTACCCTCTCTCACGGATTTGGCCTCTGAAATGAGAACGAAACGTGGAGGTTTGGAACTTCAACACAAATGTCGATACTTGCAACAATTCTTTACAAGCCTTACAAATAGGAATGGAACCCTCTGCTACGAACACTGCTTCACTGGGGGCAGTTAAGCGTAGTTTGGCAGGAGCAGGCTCTCATAAAAGGCGGGTTTCCCTGCTAGGCTTGCACACCGAGCCGCGCCTAGAAAGCGTTTGCTATGGGTTGGGTTTAGGTTTCCAGCTTGTGTTGCCCTCAAACCAGTGATTGAGGCAGTAACGACAAAAATTAAAGAGCCATTGTAAGGAGAGTCGGCACTCTGTGATCCAACGCTTAAAGCAGGACTTGAAGAATGACCTGATTGCAGGTCTTCTGGTCGTCATCCCTCTCGCTACGACCATCTGGCTGACCATCACGATCGCCAGTTGGGTAATCGAGTTTCTCACTCGGATTCCCAAGCAAATCAACCCCTATGATAACCTCCATCCCATCTTGGTCAATCTGCTCAATTTGCTGGTGGGATTGACCGTGCCCCTGCTGTGTATTTTGCTGATTGGCTTAATGGCACGCAATATTGCAGGGCGATGGTTGCTGGATTTTGGGGAGCGGATTTTGCAGGCTATTCCCCTAGCGGGGGCGGTCTATAAAACCCTGAAACAGCTATTGGAGACGCTGTTAAAAGATACGAATGGAAAGTTCCGGCGTGTGATTTTAGTGGAGTATCCCCGGCAGGGAATGTGGGCACTGGCTTTTGTGACGGGTGTGATGAGCAGCGAGATTCAATCTCAGATGGCTCAGCCCATGTTGAGCATTTTTATCCCCACAACACCTAATCCTACAACTGGCTGGTATGCCATTGTGCCAGAAGATGAAGTTGTTAATCTTTCCATGTCCATTGAAGATGCCTTCAAGGTGATTATTTCTGGTGGAATTGTCAGTCCATCCCCGTCCTCGCTCGCAATTTCTCCGAAGACAACCTATGGCAAAAAACCATTAGACCAACCCTTGCCTGAACTGAGGCGGCAGGCATTACCCACAGAAGAGGTTTAATTGATTTCCAATTCAAGAGCTTGTGATAGTCAGAATTAACGTGGTGAACTACGATAGCGACGAGGCAAAAGAAATTCATTCTAATCTCTAATTCCGCTCTCAAGTTTGTGTATAAATCTGTATAACCTTTCCCTAATCCCGCGCTAACTATGCTTCAACCCCGCCGAATAGCCCGCGAACTGGCTCTGTTGAGCCTATCACAACTGCCGAGTACGCCGGATAAACTCGATACTCAGCAGATGAATAATCTAGTTTTAGCTGCCGTCCGCACTCTCACCGGAGAAATTCAAGAAGCCATAGAAACCGCTGCGGCTGAACTGCAAAGAGGGAGCGATCGCCTCTTGACCAGTGAAACTCGTGCGAGCGACGTGCAAAGTGCTAAAGCCATGGTGGCGGATGCCATTGATCTAGCCCAGAATGCCATCAATCGCTTAGGAATAGCGGTGGAAATCCCAGAAATGATCCAGCTCACCAATCAGCAGGAAGTCCGCACTTACGCCTTAGAAATTCTCAAAACGATCAACCGTAGACAGGTTGAGATTGATCAAAGCTTGACCCAAGCCCTCCAAGATTGGCAACTGAACCGTTTGGCACATATTGACCGAGACATTTTGCGGATGGCTGTGGCAGAAATAACATTCTTGGGCATCCCTGATCGCGTCGCCATTAATGAAGCGGTGGAGCTGGCGAAGCGCTACAGTGATGAAGAAGGACACCGATTTATCAACGGGGTGTTGCGCCGTGTCACCGACCGACTGAAAATAGAAGCCCGCCTGCACCTGCAATAGAAAAGTCTATTTTAGCCATGAAATTCATCTATCTTGATAGTCGTTAGACTTGACGGTAGAGAGCGTCAAATAGTTGGATAAGGTGGAGGGTAATTCCCCTAGAGTTGCCTGGGTTCGAGCTGTGTGAGAAAAGTCAAATGGTTTTTAATTGGTTCCGCCGACAGTTTGGCAATAGTGACGGGTCTTCAGAGGAGACTTCTACCGAAACTCCCCAGGTTGAACAGGAACAAGAGGTAACTGAGGAGCAAGAATCAGGAGTTGCCAATGATGACCTCCTGAATTGGGCGAAAGCGGCTTACAAAAACATTCAAAAACAGCAAGAGGAGGCGACCGAAGCTCAGGAGGAACCCTCCTCCTTAGAACCGACGGAGGAGAACCCTGAACAAGAGTCTACTTCCGAACAACTGACTGTCGCGGAATCTGAGATAGACAGTACGACAGAAGCCACAGAACCGACAACGGCTCAATTGGCTGACCCAACGGTAGAGGCAACGGCACCGACTGCTGAAAGCCTACCCGCAGCCTCACCCGATGTGGTATCGGTGGAATCTCAAGAACCGATAGCGGTACCAGAACCAGAAGCTGAAGCCATAGAATCTCCAGGGGTGGCGGAAGCCTTAGAGTCCGTAGAGGCAGAAATACCCGTCACCGCCGAATCGATAGCGGTTGAGTCAGCCTCACCTCCCACGGCAGAACCCGCAACAGTGGCATTCACTGAGCCAGAAACATTGGCAGTAGCCCCGGTTACCGAAGACCCAACGTCCGTAGACTCTGAAACTGTATCTCCCGTTGCCGCCGAAACGGAGTCACCCCCCACTGCCTCTGTACCCATTTGGGCGCGCTCCAGTGCAGAACGGCAGGCACGACTGGAACGACTGAAGGAAACGGCGATTGAACTGCCAGAACCTGAACCGATCAGGGTACCCGTTCAGCCCGTTGAACCAGCCACTACTACCAGGGTGAAGGGAGAGGTAATTTCGGGTCTGGCGTTTGATGAAGGGTTCATGTGGTCAGCGCAAGTACTGGCAGCACAGGGGCGTCGTCCGGAAGAGGTTTCCGTCGAAGAAATTAGTTGGCTCAATCGACTGCGTCAAGGACTGGATAAAACCCGTCGCAGCTTAATTAACCAGCTCAAGGCGATTGTTGGTCAAGGGCCGTTGAATCAAGACGCTGTGATGGAGATTGAGGCACTGCTGTTGCAGGCTGATGTCGGTGTCGAGGCAACGGACTATATCATCAATACCCTGCAACAAAAATTGCGGGAGGAAGTCTTGCCACCGGAGCAAGCGATCGCCTATCTCAAACAAATTATCCGAGATTTGCTCGACCGACCCCTTCAAGAATCTTACAGCCCGACCTTTGTCCCGGAAAAAGACACCCTGAACATTTGGCTGATGACTGGGGTGAATGGGGCGGGTAAGACCACAACCATCGGAAAACTGGCTCACCTTGCCCAAAAATCGGGCTATCGCTGCTTAATTGGGGCGGCTGATACCTTCCGGGCGGCGGCGGTGGAACAGGTGAAGGTTTGGGGCGAACGCAGTGGCACGGAGGTGATTGCGAATCCGGGTAAAAATACCGACCCGGCGGCGGTAGTATTTGATGCCATTACAGCCGCACAAGCCCGAAATACAGAACTACTCCTAATAGACACGGCAGGGCGTCTGCAAAACAAGAAAAATCTGATGGAGGAACTGGCAAAAATTC
>DATNQL010000562.1:0-2343 GCA_036704025.1 Stenomitos sp. | reverse complement strand
TAGCCCTACATGATTATTTGATTTTAGAGATTCATCAATCCGGAAGTGATATTTAATATTGGTTTTGTGCTTCACTCTTCCTACCTCAACTCAATTCATTCTTTGGATAGAAAACGCAGCAGATTGACTGTGCAATTATTAATTTTATGAATACTTTAGAACGTCTTGCAACTCTCAATCGAATCCGTAAACTCAGCCGCTTGATGGATACCGCTATTGGTATCCCTGGTACCAAATTTCGTATTGGCTTAGACCCAATCATCGGTCTAATACCGGGTGCAGGGGATATAATTAGCACAGCTTTTTCGGCTTACATTATTTATCTAGCCACTCGTTTCGGTATTCCCAGTAAAGATATCCAGAAAATGATCTGGAATATTGGTTTAGAGGCCGTTGTGGGTGCAGTTCCTGTGGTGGGCGACTTATTCGACGCTTATTACAAGTCTAATATCCGCAATTTAGCCATTTTAGAACAACATCTTCAGGCCACTGAACCAGAAATTGAAGAGTTAGCTTCCACTCTCCATAGTGTTCAAGATCCGATGGTACGTCGATAAGTGTCAAGACGGCTTTTCGTAAACAATTTTAAAAAATAAGCTGAATTGCAGACCCATCAACAGACAATTGATTTAAGGAGTTTGCTGCGGTCAATAGAGCTTAAATCTCCCAGGCTGAAGTTAAGCTAGTGGAGATGTCTGAAAAAGAATGACACAGACTATTTTGATAGTAGAAGATAACCCCGCTGATATTCTGTTAATTCAACGTGCCTTTCGTCAAATAAATTTATCTCATATTTCCTTACAAATTGTTAGAGATGGAGATACAGCCGTTTTCTACCTCAGTGGGGAAGGAGAATACTCAGACCGAGAGCGCTACCCCTTACCCATACTCATATTACTCGACCTGAAACTGCCTCGGCGCTCTGGTCATGAAATCCTAGAATGGGTACGACAGCAACCCGACCTCAAACGTCTACCGATCATTATGTTGACCTCTTCGAGGGAAGCCGTTGATGTTAACCAAGCTTATGATTTAGGCATCAATTCTTATTTAGTTAAACCGATTGGTTTCACGGCTTTAGTAGAAATGTTGAGGACTCTTAACTTATACTGGCTAATGCTCAACGAACCACCCGAATGTAACTGTAATTAAAGTCGATTTTGTATTATTTTAGAACTGTTGATTCAAACGTCTTGCACAACGGCCGTTTGAATACTTCTTACCAAGCCGATGCCTTACATCCTTGTCATTGATGACAATCCGACAGACCGCCTGCTAATTATTCGCGAGTTGGAGCGACAATTTACAGAACTTCAGATTACAGAAATTATTAACACTAAAGTCTTTGCACAAGCCATGGCTCAAGGGGGCTTTGATATTGTCATTACGGACTATCAACTGGGCTGGAGTGATGGACTAACCGTACTCAAGCAGCTTAAGTCCCGCTATCCTGACTGTCCTGTGATTATGTTTACCAACAGTGGTAACGAAGAGATTGCGGTGGAAGCGATGAAATCAGGACTGGATGATTACATCATCAAAGCTCCTAATCGTTATATGCGAGTGCCCACGGCTGTACACTTCGTGTTGGAGCGGGCTGAACTTCGGCAAAGAGCCAAGCGGTTACAGGAAGAGCGAGATTTGTTGCTGGCACAAGAACGAGCCGCTCGTGCCCATGCCGAAGAAGCCAATCGTCTTAAAGATGAGTTTCTCGCTAACCTCTCTCATGAATTGCGTACACCCCTGAATGCCATGTTCGGTTGGGTGCAGCTTCTGCGACTCCAGAGGTTGAAAGAGGATGACTACAGACGAGCAACGGAAACGATTGAGCGCAACGCCAAGTCTCTGGCGCAAATTATCGAAGACTTGCTCGACGTTTCCCGCATCGTTACGGGCAAGCTTGCTCTGAATATGCGTCCCGTTGAACTCATGCCCGTGATTGAGGCAGCTCTCTCTACCGTGCGTCCAGCCGCACAGGCTAAGGCAATTGAGCTGGAATGCCAGCTAGACCCTGAAGCAGGTTCCATTTCAGGGGATACGATGCGCTTGCAGCAGATTATTTGGAATCTTTTGTCCAATGCTGTTAAGTTTACCCCCGAAGGCGGACGAGTTCAAATTCAGTTGATGCGAAAGGGAGCAAAAGTGGCCTTGATTGTCAGCGACACAGGTATTGGCATTGATCCTGAGTTTTTACCCTATGTGTTTGATCGCTTTCGCCAAGCGGATAGCTCTAGCACTCGGATGCAGGGTGGACTCGGATTGGGATTAGCGATTGTGCGTCATCTGGTTGAACTTCACGGTGGCACGGTTCAAGCCGAGAGCCTGGGTAAGGAACAAGGAGCA
>DATNQL010000561.1:0-3780 GCA_036704025.1 Stenomitos sp. | reverse complement strand
TTAGATTTGGAACGCCTCAAGGCGATTTCTCGGGGCAAAGTGACCTTTCAACAGCAACTGGTACAAGCTTTCATTAAGAATGCTCAACCGGGATTAGAACAGATACGTCTTGCTATCCCCATGAATGATTTTGAAATCATTATGCAGCAAGCTCACCGACTTAAAGGGGCTAGCGCGAATGTCGGCGTGCGTTTGATGCCAGCGGTTGCGGCTCAATTGGAGCAACAGGCGCGAGATGAAAATTTGGCAGGAGCGACAGAGAAACTGGAAGCGTTGGAAAGCCAGTTGGAGCGGGTTAAGGCTTTTGTGGAGAATGAATGGATGGAGTCAGCCATGGAGTGATGTCAACCTCAAGCGGGATGATAGTAAAAAGCCACTCCCAAAATCAGGTAAGTTGCCAACAAAAGAGTGCCATCCAACCAGTTTGACCGTCCGCCAAAGCAGATAATATTCGTGACCATCACAGCGATCGCTAAGGCAATCACTTCAAACGTATTGAAATTGAGGTCAATGGGTTGTCCCATGGCTTGACCCACAAAAATTAACACGGGAGCCACAAATAGAGCAACCAGTAGACTATCACCGGTGGCTGTTGAAACGGTTAAATCCATTTGGTTTTTCAGCGCCAACCTCACGACAATTACATACCCTGCCACATCACTAATCAACGGTAGCAAAATCACACCGGTAAATAGGGGAGTCAGGCCAAAACGCTGGGTTTGAGACTCGATGACACCGACAAACATTTCGGATTCAAAAGCCACAGCAATCGTAGAAGCGAGTAGAACAACAATCCACAGCCATAATTTAGAGCGATTCTTCTGGGGTGAGGATTCTGATTCGTGAAAAGTTGCACCCTGATGAATCTCTTCTTCAGATAATCCGACATCGTAGAGATAACTGTGAGTTTTGAGGGAAAACAGCAACGTCAATCCATAAACTACAATCAGTATCCCTGACACCACGAGAGACAGATTACGAATCGCGGTCGCATCAACAATATTGGAGGTGTCAATCACCATCGTTGGCAGGGCAATTGCGATCGCGGCTAGTGTCATGGATGAACCATTCACCTTGGCTAAAATCGGCTTAAACTCTTGTTCTTTGTAGCGCAAACCCCCGGCAAGCATCGCTAAACCTAACAACAACAGCAGGGCACTGAGAATGCTACCGGTGATACTCGCTTCCACAATATCCACCAGTCCTTGACGCAGCGCCATGAGGGCAATAATCAGTGCGGTTGCGTTGCCAAACAGGGCATTGACTAAGCCTCCCACCGATGGTCCCGTCACCACCGCCACCTTTTCAGTTGCTGTGGACAGCCAAATCGACAGAGGAATGATCGCGAGTGTGGAGGTCAAAAAAACAGCTTCTTCACCCCAATTCAATATATCAGCCGCGATCGAAATGGGTACAAAGACCAAAAGAACGAGTGGAATCAGGGTTTTGAGTGCCATAGCCTTCTACGAGAATAAATTTACCTTACCCTGACTCTGGGTTACTAAACCATCCACTCAGTCGGTTGGCATTAATATTGGTCGTTGAGGCAAGGCAGAGGGCAGAGGGCAGAAGGCAAAGGGCAGAAGGAAGAGGGCAGAAGGAAGAGGGCAGAAGGCAGGCAGTCCCGATGAAAAAAATTCACCGCCATGAATGAAAATAATCCTCCCTTACACCCTACACCCCACACCCTACACCCCACTTTCAAGTCAGAAGATGAACATTTATTCAGGGGTGTTGTAGGTGATAATCACGGTAGTCATCTACCGGGTGGCTGATCTTCCTACCTAGCTACCTATTTGTGGGATAGCGCCTGACTATGAACCTACGCCAGAAAACGCTGCTGCTCATCGGTCTGACTCTTGCAGGTTTAATTGGAGTTCTTTACGCTAGCTTATCTACCCTTTTTCGGGGGAGTTTTGCGGAGCTAGAGGAACGTAATGTTCATCAGAATGTGCGACGAGTGCAGGAGGCTTTTTTCGATGAAGTCAAAACCTTAAACACCACAGCGGCGGATTATGCGAAGTGGGATGATACCTATGCCTTTATTAATCAGGTGAATCAGGACTTTGTTAAAGCCAATTTCTTAGATGAAAATTTTGTCCGTCTTCGGCTCAACATGGTTCTCTTGTTTAATGCTAAAGGACAACAAGTTGTCGGCAAAGGGTTTAATCTTGAACAGGAAAAAGAAACGCCTATTTCAGACAGTTTTCAAAAATACTTAACTCCCAATAGCTTGTTATTAAAGCATTCCGATCCCAAGAACCATATTACGGGAATCGTGCTTTTGCCTGAAGGTTTCTTGATGATTTCCTCTCATCCCATCCTCAATAGCCAAGGCACAGGTTCGATTCGGGGTTCCTTAATTCTGGGAAGCTATCTCAACGACAAAAGAATCGAAGAATTGGAGCAACGGACTCAATTATCTTTGAGTGTATATCGAGTCGATGATTCTCAGTTGCCACCGGATTTCCAAGCGGTGCGTTCTGCCCTGCTCAACTCTTCCGGGAATACTCAAGCATCACAACCCGATAATCAACCAATACCCATCATTATCCGACCCCTTAGTGATGAGGCGATCGCTGGCTACACCCTACTACGAGATATTAATGGTAAACCGGCTTTATTGGTACGAGCAGATATGCCCAGAGAAATTTACCAACAAGGACAAGTCAGCCTACGGTATCTCATTTTCTCCCTGCTTGGGGTGGGTATTATCTTTAGCTTCGTCGCTTTATTCCTGTTGGAAAAGATGGTGCTATCTCGGTTAGCCAACCTCAGCGCCAATGTTGAACAAATCGGTACCAGTACTGACTTATCGCTGCGCGTCTTTGTCACGGGGAAGGATGAATTAACGATGCTGGGAAACACCATTAATTCGATGTTGGATGCCTTGGAGTCCTCCGCCAAAAAAATCGTCGCCGAACGGGAAAGGGCGGAGCGTTTGCTGCTGAATATTTTACCCGCATCGATCGCCCAGCGTTTGGGACACAATCAAGATACGATTGCCGATAGCTTTGAGGAAGCCACTGTTTTGTTTGCCGATATTGTTAATTTCACGAATCTTTCCAGCCAGATATCACCGACAGAACTCGTGAGTCTGCTGAATGAAATTTTTTCGAGATTTGATCGCCTATTAGAACGATATGGTTTAGAAAAAATCAAGACCATTGGTGATTCATACATGGTTGTGGGTGGTTTACCCTTGATTCGTCCTGATCATGCTGAGGCGGTTGCAGAATTTGCCTTGGAGATGCAACAACAAATCCAGGAATTTAATGCGGAAAGAGGTCAAGCCTTCAGTATGCGAATTGGGATTAATACAGGGCCTGTTGTTGCTGGGGTCATTGGTTTAAAAAAGTTTATTTACGACCTTTGGGGCGATACGGTAAATACCGCTAGTCGTATGGAATCTCACGGTATTCCAGGTGCTATTCAGGTTTCTCTCGCTACTTATGAACGATTAAAGGATAAATATTTATTTGAAGAGCGGGGCACGATTGATGTGAAAGGCAAGGGAGAGATGAATACTTATCTACTTAAGAGCCGGATCGGTGACTCATGGTAAACGGGGGTAGGCAAGGCTGAAGCTTGGGTAATTTTGCGAACAGATGCGATTATTTGGGGGGCTTAACTGGGCAACGAAATATAGGAGTAGACGAGCCACGAAAACTAGAAACTAAGCTGATGTGCAGCTAAATTGCCCTAGTGAAATTGTCGTAATGGGTGTGGGGTGTGAGGTGTAGGGTGCGGGAATATGCTTTCTTAAATGCGTCACAGCTT
>DATNQL010000560.1:0-15410 GCA_036704025.1 Stenomitos sp. | reverse complement strand
TCTACACTCCTCTCACCTCCAACCCCGGTTTGTGAAGAACTATCAAGCGCTTGGTTCAAAAGCCTTACTACCTGGGCTTTCTCAATTGTTAAGAAAGATGCGAGTAATGCATAGCTTTTTAAGGGGGATTTAGGGGGATCTAATCGTCTAACTCATCTGGCATTACGTCAAAAACAATTTCATACGGAACGCTGGGTATCATTTGCTTGAGGATTCGCAGATGCCCCTCCGCATCTACTCGGCGGCGAAAGCGTCCGACGATGAGGGTTCGCATATTGGGGAAGGGGCGGATGATGCACCAGGGATTGAGCCGTTGTAAGTAAGTCATGATGCCCTCCTAATCTGGCCTGTGGGTTGCTTTTTTAGGGTGCTTTGAATGATGGTTTCAAGAGTTTGGCGTCTGATGTCGTTGTCTTGCGGGTGAAGTACCCAGGCGCTAATCGGGGCAGGTTGATAAGTCAGCGTGTAGAAGATGTCGGGGGTGATGATGACTTTCCAGACGGGCTGTTTGGGTTGTTTGCGAAGTCGATAGCCGCGTTGATGCAGTGCTGCTTTGATGGCAGCAATGTCTGTCGCGACTCGGAGTGCTTCCGTCGCTTTTGATTTTTTCATTGGTATTCTAGTTATATGGAAATGACAGCGATTGCCCAATAAGCGGTTTGCGCTTTAGGCAATTGCTTTTTTTGTTTTGGAGAAACACAATTATCTTAGTATTTTCAACACTATTCGTCAACGCATAACTGTGCAAGCATTGCTAGTTAACTATGTGCCAGCACTCTAGCTCTGGTATAAAAATGCTCATAAGCTGATGAATATGTACCGAGTAAGAGTCCGAGTAAAAGAGCTTTGCGAGCAACGCAATTGGAGCATCCACGAACTGAGCATACGTTCGGGTGTCACATACACTACTGTTCGGCGTTATGCTATGCAGCCAATGGACATGGTAAGCATGGATTCTATTTGTAGAATTAAGGAAGTATTGGGATGTTCCTGGGACGAATTACTTGAAGTACAAGGGGATAACTCATTCGATGAGTGAGAGTGATGACAAATGTAAGTCGTTGTCTTAGGATTTTGCTTTAGCAGTATAGATGTACTGTTATTTGACAGAGGCTTCGACACTGTAAAAGTTAGTTTTAGCTTAAACCTATAGGTCATCTTTGGCTCAGAGTTCTGAGTTTAAAGATGAAATCTAATCAGAAAGAATGTCTTGCCCTGCTTGAACAAATCCGGTGGGGTGGAACGCCACAGTGCCCCTATTGTGAATCGCTAAAGTCTCGTAAATTAAAGAATGAATACAGATATCAATGTAACGAATGTTTTACTTCATATAGTGTTACAGTTGGTACCCTTTTTCACAAAACTCATGTAGATTTAGAAAAATGGTTTTTGGCGATTCACCTTCTCAATTCGCCAAAGCCGCTCAGTGTGCGTAAACTTGCTAAGGAAATTGGGGTTAACAAGAATACTGCACACTATATAATCACCCGTATCCGTCAGGCGATGCAAGATGAGTTAGAGTTGCTACAAAGGCTAATACAAACTAATGAGTTTAAATAAGAAGTAAAGCCCATGCTAAGACTCAATAATCTATTTGGCTTATCAATTTTTATACCTCTATGTGTAATTCTTCCCATCGGATTTATACATCCAAATACGTTTATCTCTGCTAAAATCCCAAAATTAACTACTTACAGCGCCACTTTGTCTTCGGCTAACCCTACTTCTCCTAATCCAATGATTGCTGACTTGGGTGCTGTTGGCAGTCTATTGTCTGGAGTTATAGCTATTTTGGCTTTTGTCAAAGCAAACAAGAATGAGAGAGATGCGGAAAGGTTAAAATTCGCACAAAGCGATACATTTGATGAACTAATTAAAACAGCGAAAGATGAGGCTGAAAAACAAAGACTTTTGGAAAAAAAACAATTTTTTGAAGAGCAATTCAAAAATTTAACTAACCGTGCTAATGCAAGTAAGAAGGCTAGAAAGTGGCTGCAAAATAATAGAGAAAACTCTCTAGTTGATGATGCTGTGAACTATGCGTTGAAAAACGAATCTGTGAGAGAGGATGTACGTAAGGAATTTCGCTTACATATCAATCAATACTTGTATATTATACAAGAATGCCTTAATCCCGATATTGCTAGATTTAATTTAATAGACCAGATCCTAGAGCAGTTAAGAAATAAACACCAGTTACCCCGTAGATGCTACGAGGATGCACTGAGATTTGTCATAAAGGATGAAGCGCCTAAAAAATTACCAAGTGAGGCAGTTACAGAAATGAAGATATACTTTAACTATTTAATGAACAATCTTCCCTGACTGCTCATCAGGTGGGCTTAATTAAATCTCAAATCCAGAAGTCGGGTTTCTTCAAGAAACCCGATTTCAAGGGTTCATGCGAGTTTTAGGTTTAATTGTACCTATCTGCTTACTCTACTGTTGGGGGAGATTCTTCATAGCAATTTCCTCAGCTTTTGTGGCTGCTTCCTCTAACTTAATGCGAAGATCGCAGATATCTTGGATTGCTGCATCCATCTTCTCAATTGCCTTTGTGTTTGCTTCAACAAGAATAGCTTGATAATTGGGTTTATTATTTTGAGGCTGAAAAAAAGTTTTTTCGATTGCCTCTGCAAATTTTTGTTTTTCAGCTTCTAAGAAACTTTGTATTGCTTCTAAGTAAGCATTATTATCCTGAAATAAAGGATCATTTAGCTGCGACATGGTTACTCAAAAATTTCTCAGTCAGGAATGTGATAGTTAATAAATTATTTCTACTTAGTATGGTATTCATTTACTTCCACAAAGTCTCGACCATTAACTAGGACAAACCAATTTTAAATACCCAACTTCAATAAGGACAAAGTCAGGACGTTCTGAATTTGCTAGACAGACCCCCACGGGCGATTGCCCACAACGAAAAAATGAAAATAGTTCTCAGTCTCGACGGATTTGCGTCGTTTCAGCCTCTATTTTCAAGACAGGTATGCGATAACCTTCACATTAGTTACCAAAAAGTGAGAGCGCCTCTATACAAGGAGCGATCACACTACTCGGCTAATATAAATTAGCGATCGCACTAAGATATATTTAACAATGCCTAGAGGTGGCAAATGATTCAGGAATATCTTCACAAGGCGATGGCAGCAGCACACTATGAACTGCTTGAGGATGACGAAGGCTTTTACGGGGAAATTTCTGGTGCACCAGGAGTATGGGCAACAGGTAGTACGCTAGAAACCTGCCGCAAGGAACTATTAGAGGTGCTCGAAGAGTGGGTGATTGTTGGTATTGCAATGGGTCATGAGCTGCCGGAATTTGACGGCGTGACCATTAAAGTCAAATCTGTTGCCTAAATGGCTGGCAGAGCAGTGTAACTAAAAATCTTCCCATTCCTCTCGGTCAATCCCCGCCTGCTTCAAAATTCTTGCGAGTAGATTTTGGCTAATATCTCCTTGATGCGGATTTGGAATCCGAACTCGCAGACTATCACGAACCATAAATTGGTGCTTTCCGCCTGAATATGGCCCTTCAAAACCAGCATTGTGTAGTGCAGCAATCAAGTCACGACGGGAAATAGAGCCAAAGGAGGGCATAATGACTACCTAAAAGGGTAAAAGTTGATTCATAGGTGAATTTCTACAAATATCAACAGTAATATCTCCCCGTAGAAAGTCACTACCATTTACTATGACAGTGCGATGAAGTCGTCGCGGTTGAGGGTGATAACTACTCGTTCTTGTTGGGTGGCAAAGGCGAGAACATCTTCATCAGGGATGCCTTGGTTGGCTTGCTCTGCATCGTAGGAAGTGAGGACATCATAGCCCAGTCTGCCCAGTTCCCTCACGATATCCATCGGAAAGTTCTCGTTGGAGTAGAACTTAATCATCCCCGTCCTCATCAAGGACAGCAATAGCCCTATTGACTTCCTCTCGGTGCTGTTCGTAGTATGCCCAGGCAGCAGATAAGTCACCAGGTGTAAGGCTGGGATAGTTTCGCAATAATTCCTCGTCGTCTGCCCCCTGCTTTCGGAAAGCAACCAATGTCCAGACAGGAATGCGCGTGCTGCGAATGCGAGGTTGTCCACCACACACACCTGCCGTCACTTGGATTGACTTGCTGCTTAGTTGCTCAAAAAGCAAAGTGCGTTCCTCTGGGGTGAGGGATTCGATAATCTGCACCAGTGAATTGACCAGTTGCGTGTTCATACGCTTTTACCCTAAGAACTGTTGTACAGCCTTCAATGACCCATCCAGTCCTAACCAGTACTATATCCCCTTACAAAAAATGCCGCGCAACTGAATTGCTCGCCCGATCGCACTTTCTCCTATTGTTTCTCAAAGACTCCGCTTGCAGCAGATCGGCTCAATTACCGAGAATCAGCAACTCGATCGCCACAGCTAAAAAGTTGTAACAATGGGTCGCGCTGTCTGGCATCAGTTATAGTTTTGGCAACTTGAATCGCATTGCTGTACTGCCCTGCCTTAGCCTGCTGTTTAGCGATCGCAATCAGTATTTGGTCTTTCCTAGCAATCGGTTGAATGGTTTGGGCAATCTGCAACGCCTGGGGAAAGCGTTCGACTTAAACATACACTACTAAGAATCATCCTTTACCCACATATAACGACTTGGCTCAAAATGCATCACTTTCTTGAAGTCATGAAGACAAGCTCGGAACTCATCAAAGCTGAGAGGTTTCTTTTGATTGCGTCGCCAGTCAGCCTTGTCAATTGTGCCGATTACCAGATAATCATTGCCAATTATTTCGGGCTGAAGCTGAGCGAACAAAAAGGTTAGATGTTGCTCAATCTCATCTTGATGAGCAATGATGAGGTCACAGTATGGACAGTAACGGCAGGTTTTATTCAGTAAGATGGGCTGTTGGGGTTGGACGTGGATAAACAAAGGAAACTTCCGCAGCTTGGTTTTACCATCACATTTGGGACATGAGGTAAACCGGGCGTCTTGGTGGGGGTTCAAGAAAAATTTATAGAGGGGAGGCTGCTTACCAAAGCGTTTCATGACTCTCTCCTTCAGCCTTACAAGGTTAGATTAGCATTAGCCAAGTTCTGAAGTCGATCACATTATCCCAGCCCAGAACTTAAGATGGCAATTGAGCGTCACTATCCCCAAATCCTCATGTCCCATCAGGACAAGCGCACATTTTAAGGTTTACTGATGACACACGAAGAATTACTCGTACTGATTGAACAAACCCTCAACGACAAAGTAACATCACTGGATCTCCACAACCATCAACTGACGACACTCCCAGCAGAAATTGGCAAACTCACCCATCTATCTAAACTATCTCTCTACGGCAACGAACTGGGGGCATTACCCTCAGAAATTTTCCAGCTTACCAATCTCAAAGAGCTAGATCTCAGCGGCAATCAACTTAAAGTACTGCCCGCAGAAATTGGCAATCTCACTAATCTGACAGGACTATCCCTCGATAACAATCAACTTAAAGTACTGCCTGAAGAAATTGGCAATCTTACTAATCTGACAGGACTATCCCTCGATAACAATCAACTAACAGGACTGCCCAATGAAATTGGCAGGCTCACTAATCTCACCCGGCTATCTCTTTACAGCAATCGACTGACAGTACTCCCCCCAACGATTGGCAATCTCACCAATTTAAATCGTCTATCCTGCGATAATAATCAATTGACAACTTTGCCCAATGAAATTGGCAATTTCACTAATCTGACCGGGCTATCATTCGATAATAATAAACTTACAGCACTGCCCAAAGAAATTGGCAATCTGCTCAACCTGACACAGCTATCTCTCGATAACAATCAACTTAAAGAACTGCCCAAAGAAATTGGCAATCTCAGCAATTTAACGGCTCTAGCGATCGACAGTAATCAACTCAAAGCGCTGCCCGAAGAAATGGGGCAACTCGTCAATTTGACAACTCTATCTCTCTACAAAAATCAACTGAGTTCGTTACCTAAAGAAATAAGTAATCTTACTCGTCTAACTAAACTCTCTCTCTACAGTAATCAATTAACAGTACTACCTAAAGAAATTGGGATTTTGACCCATCTAACCAGTCTATCCCTCGACAATAATCCACTCATTTCGCCGCCGTCTGAAATTATTCAGCAAGGAACACAGGCTATTTTGGCCTATCTTCGGCAGTGATTGTTGCATAGCTTGACCGAGAAACAAGCGATTAACCTCAATCCCCTAGATGCATCTAGGGGGTCGTTTCATACTTGATATTTTATACTTCACCCTTCAGTCGATTCCTTAAAGTCGAACTTGTGACAAATCTTTGCGAGGATTGTAGCTGCGGTTGGCGCGAATTTTTTCGTAGTAATCTCGCTCGATTGGCGTCAAATCTTTCGGTGCTACAATCACAATCCGCACTAGCTGGTCACTCCGTCCACCCTTAGGACGGGGCCATCCTTTCCCACGCAGCCGTAAGGATTGACCTGAACGGATGCCCGCCGGAACATTCACATTCACCGTGCCATCGGGTGTTGGTACTTCAATGGATGCCCCCAATACGGCTTCATCAGGCGTCACGGGCACTTCGCAAATCAGATTATCGCCATCAAACTGGAAGAAAGAGTGAGGTTTGAGTTCTACATCCAGGTACAAATCGCCCCGTTGCTGGTTGTAAGAATTGACCTGTCCTTTGCCTCGAACTCGAATCCGGCTACCCAGTTTCGCCCCAGGAGGAATGCGAACATCGATGATTTCAGTCCCCAAGTTCAAACGTTTCTGAACCCCATGGAACGCCTCAGACCAAGTCAGAGAGATGGTTGCTTGTCGATCGCCACCTGCTCCTGTTGTGTTATTGTCAACACCTGCATAGTCATTAAATCCACCGAAGCCACCAAAGTCATTAAAGCCTGTAGAGCCACCCGTGCCTGTGCGATAGGTATAACTCCGACGGTTACTTCCACCTGCATTCGTGTTAAAGCGACCCAGCAATTCATTAATAAACTCATCAAAACTGCCATACTGGCTAAAATCAAAACCGTTGGCATCGACTCCGACTCCACCACCCGGCCATCCCTGTCCGGCTTGCCTCCAATACTGACCAAATTGATCGTATTTTTGGCGTTTTTCAGTATCCGATAACACCTCGTAGGCTTCACTCACTTCTTTAAAGCGAGCCTCTGCTTGTTTATCACCAGGGTTCATGTCCGGGTGATACTTTCGAGCTAGCCGTCGATAGGACTTTTTGATTTCATCCGCACTGGCGGTTTTATTGATGCCGAGGATGGCGTAATAATCTTTAAAGTCGGTCGCAGCCATGAAGGGTTTCTCCTTTACTCTTAGTATTTAGTTTAAGTTTTGTCCTATCCTGACCTTAGGGCGCTGCAACCATTCAAGTCAGCAAAGGGTCAAGGTAGAATAGGGTTTATATACCTCAAAGCTAGGGTAACAAAGCTGTCAACGAAATTGAGTTCGGTTCTTTCTCATCCAGGCGATCGCAATTTCCACACCTTGCCGATGAGTAACGCATTAGGTAATCAAATCCTTCTTCCTGTGTGGGTGGAGCGCTCAGCAGTGAGGCGTGCATTTGCAAAATCACCTCCTCTGGAACCTGGCGCTTTCGCGCTTGATTTCGTTCCAAACACCGTACAAGGGGTGTATCTAACCATACACCCATCAGGCAGGTAAAACCGACCTCACGCCCTAGCGCGATCGCTTCTGTTCGATAACGTCGCACCGCATGGGTCGCATCATAAATCGTTAGGGGTGAAACAGCCACAGCCTGACCCATTTGCTTTTTGACCTGCTCCCATACCAATAACCAGGAACCTTGAACCTCCTCGGAACCGAACAATTGAGCGCGGATAGCATCGGTAGAAATTAGATGAGTTTCAGGACATTCAACCAATAATTGACGAGCCAGTGTAGACTTACCACTCCCAGGAAGCCCGATCAACAGAATCAGCTTAGTCATTGAGTTGAACTTGATTCAGGTGGTTCGCGTAGCGTTCCCCTTCTATCTATCATGAGCCGCGAAGAACGCTACACCATGCGGACGCTTGAAGTGAGGAATGCGAGTCTGCTCAGAGTGGGCGCTTAAGCGATCACGACAAACAGGCTTTGATTCAGGGTCATCAACCGGACATTATATAGTTAGTCTAAATGAATTGTGAAACCTAGTGATTGCTTTTGGTAATGGGTAATAGGTCATGGGAAAGAAGTTCTAATTGCCAATTACCCATTACCCATTACCCATTACCGTCCTTTAGAGTTTTCACGAATGATTTAGACTGGCTATATTAGGGGAAACTGGACAGGTTGAAGGTGGCTCAATTGAACTTTAAGAGTTCAAACCGCTCTTTTAACGTTCAACCGACTGACCTTACAACCTGTAATACCAATTCACGTAATGCTGGCTACAAATCCTAGTCTGGGAATCAGAAGCGTTAATGTGTAGCGCACTCAACTAGAAATGGCATAACCCATACTCCTCATTGACCACTGGCATGAGGACTCCGGACTAAATGATTGTCCCATCCGGAATGACAGCATTTTTGATCACAACAACAATGCCATTACGGATGAAAAAGCCTTGATCTTCGCGCTCGGCTTCCTCCACTTTATCTTTATTGATAATTTGTACATCGCAGCCAATACGAGCGTTTTTATCAATAATTGCACGGCGAATGGTCGAGTTGGAACCAATGCCTAGGGGAACTCGGCTGGTTTCGCAGTCCGATTGCCGTTCTGCGAAGGGTTCGTAGAAGTCAGCCCCCATAATCAGGGTGTCTTCAATGATGCAACCCGCTTCTATGCGTGAACGAATGCCCAATACCGAGTGATTAATTCGACATTGTTTGAGAATGCAGCCTTCCCCAATCATGGATTCCGTCACGTTGCAATCTAAAAGCTTGGTGGGAGGCAAGTAACGGGCGCGTGTGTAGATTGGAGCTCTTTCTTCGTAGAAGCTAAAGGGTGGGCGTGGTTGCTGAGTTAGAGCCAGGTTAGCATCATAGAACGACTCAATCGTTCCAATATCTTCCCAATAACCGTTATAGAGATAAGCTTGAACGTTATAGTCCTTGGCTGAGGCGGGGATAATTTCTTTGCCAAAATCAGTTTGATCGGGAGAGCGATTCAGCAAGTCGATTAAAACATCTCTCTTGAAGACATAAATCCCCATTGAAGCGATGTAGGGCATTTTTTGTGCCTGTTCGCTGTCTAAGCCCAGTGTGGTCGTATCGACCTGCATTTTCTTGAGGGCATCCCCTTTGGGCTTTTCGCTAAAGTCAACGACTCGACCGGTCTGATCAATTTTCATCAAACCAAAATCCGATGCCCGTTTTTCGTCAATGGGGACAACCGAGAGGGTGATATCCGCGTTCGTGTCGCGATGACGTTCGACAAATAAGCGATAGTCCATCCGGTAGAGATGATCACCGGATAAAATCAGGAATTCATCAACTTCCCACTCCTCCATCAGCCAAAGATATTGACGCACGGCGTCGGCGGTACCTTGGAACCAACTGGGATTTTCTGCCGTTTGTTGAGCGGCGAGCACTTCCACAAACCCGTCACTGAAGCCAGCAAAGTTGTAGGTACGGGCGAGGTGACGATTCAGGGAAGCTGAGTTGAATTGGGTCAGAACATAGATTTTCAGGATATCTGAGTTAATACAGTTACTGACGGGAATATCAATCAGGCGATACTTCCCAGCTAAGGGTACAGCCGGTTTAGCCCGCAACTTGGTTAGGGGATAAAGGCGTGTCCCGGCACCACCTCCAAGAATAATTCCTAAGACTCTTTTCACAAATAACCTCTCGACTGCAAGTAAATTGTTAAGTTTAGTGTCCGATTTGAAGTAACCGATGGCAAGGGGGAACAGGAGATCAAAGCCTGAAGGATGAAGTATGCAGGATGGTAATTAGCCGACTTCTGCTCAGACTTGTGTCGTCAAGAGTTAGAAATGAATTTAGCACTCTTAACGGATTAGTTTGCCATTTCCATTAAGATTTTCTGAGCGCATTGCTCATGGGTACCGTCAGCAGGATGCCGTTGGATGTAGCTACCATCAGGTTGGAGTTCCCAAGCTTGACGGTTATCTGCCATCATGATTGCCAAGATCTCTTGGAGGTCTTTGACAATTTCTGGGTCTTCAATGGGCACAACGGCCTCTACTCGTCGATCCAGATTACGACGCATCCAGTCTGCACTGCCAATATACACCTCCTCTTTACCTTGATTGTGAAAGTAATAAATCCGTGAGTGTTCTAAAAAGCGACCGACCACACTAATCACGCGGATATTTTCACTGACTCCTGCCAGTCCGGGGCGCAGACAGCAAATTCCTCGGACAATTAAGTCAATTTGAACCCCTACACGGGAAGCCTCGTAGAGAGTGGCAATAATTTGTGGGTCAACCAGAGCATTCATTTTGGCAACGATGCGACCGGTTCCACCCTGTCGGCAATTTTCGATCTCGCGGTTAATGAGAGCGAGGAAGCGATCGCGCAAATTCACTGGCGCGACCAATAACTTCCGATAAGACCGTTGTCGTGAGTAACCCGTTAAGAAGTTAAACAAATCCGTTAAATCTGCACCCAAATCATCCCGACAGCTCAATATTCCCAAATCCGTATAAATTCTGGCGGTTTTAGGATTATAGTTGCCGGTGCCGATGTGAACATAACGTTTTATTTTGTTATCGTGCCGACGCACGACCAAGACGACTTTGGTGTGAGTCTTCAACCCCACCAAGCCATAAACCACATGCACCCCTGCTTGTTCTAATTTGCGTGCCCAAAGAATATTGTTTTC
Source organism: Stenomitos sp. (assembly GCA_036704025.1). Taxonomy (GTDB): domain Bacteria; phylum Cyanobacteriota; class Cyanobacteriia; order Cyanobacteriales; family Coleofasciculaceae; genus Allocoleopsis. The sequence goes on along the minus strand of DATNQL010000560.1, from coordinate 4,628 downwards.
TTCATCAAAACGGGCTTTTAACTCCACCAGAACCGCCACTTGTTTACCATTTTCTGCCGCCGAAATCAAGGCGTTGAGAATGGGTGAATCACCGGATGTCCGGTAAAGTGTCATCTTGATGGCGAGAACCGCCGGGTCGTGAGCCGCCTGGGTAATAAATCGTAGCACCGTTCCGGAAAAAGATTGATAGGGATGGTGTACCAGCAAATCTGAGCGGCAAATCACGCTGAATAAATCTTCCTCCTCCTCGTCGGCGGTGGGCGATCGCAACCGAGAGGGCACTACGGGTGTCCAAGGGGGGTCTTTCAGTTCCGGGAGTGGCAACTCCATCAAACCCATCAAATCGCCCAATTCCAGTAAACTGTCTACCTCATAGATATCGATCTTCTGGAGCCTGAATTCCCGCATCAGCATGTCCCGCACGGTATCGGGCATTGTGACATGAATTTCCATTCGCACGACCGAACCGCCAACGCGTCGTTTCCGCAGTTCCTGCTCAATGGCTAACAACAGGTCGTCCGCTTCATCTTCTTCGACGGCGAGGTCGGCATTACGGGTAATCCGAAATGGATGATACTCCAGAATATTCATTCCTGGAAATAAAGATTCCAAGTTATGAGCAATGACTTGTTCTAGAGGCACACCCGTCCACACGGCGGGTCGATCTTTTTTGCGGTGACGCAACGGTTCCGGCAAAGGGACAAACCGAGGTAACACTTTAGGCACTTTCACCCGTGCAAATAACTCTTCTCCTGTGTCTGGGTCTTTCACGACGACCGCTAGATTCAGGCTGAGATTAGAAATATAAGGAAAGGGATGGCTGGGGTCAACCGCGAGGGGGGTGAGAACCGGAAAAATTTGTTCTTCAAAATAGTTTTGCAGGTAAGTCCGTTGTTCCTGGTTCAAGTCCATGTAATCTATAAAATGGACGCCTTCTCGTGCCAGTTGCGATCGCAGGACTTTCTCAAAGTGTTGATGCTGTTCATTGAACATGGGACGTAATCGATCACTTATGGCCTCCAACTGTTGGCTCGGTGTTCGACCATCCGGCGTCAACTTACTCACATTGGCTTCTAGCTGTTGCTTTAAACCCGCAACACGAACCATGAAGAATTCATCCAGATTCGAGCTAAAAATGCTCATGAACTTGAGACGCTCCAAAAGAGGCGTCCGCGGGTCTGTGGCTTCATGCAACACTCGGTCATTAAACTCTAGCCAACTGAGTTCCCGATTAAAGTAATATTGCGGGTCACCCAGATTAATATCCGTGATGGTGGTTTTCGATGATTTAGCCATAATTGTGAGTTGACCCTGTCCTGTCCCAGATTGATCGCTTGCCGCATCATTCAGTTGTTGAGGAGGGTGTGCCAGAGTACGCTGCACCAGATCGCGCGCCACAACGCCTGATCGCCTAGTGCGGTCACTAGGGGTTGCGACTTCATCGTACCCTGAACTGAAGCGCTCTAGAACTTATCTTGAAAATGAGTTGAAGATTGGGAGGTTAAGAATTTTTGGTCGGGTGAGGTCAAAAAACCTCGTCTTCGATCCCGCGCCACCATTCACCTAATTTCATGAGATCTTTGTGAAGATCAGCGAGTCTTGTCATATACTCCTCGGATGAAAGTGTTTCTCGTTGCTCTTGGAGTTTCTTCAATCGGAGTTGCACCAGTAGCCAGGGCTTGGAAATGCTATTGGTGCGTTCGATATATTGGGCTAAATCTTGACTATCCATACAATTATTTTGATGTAATTCAATGAAAATTCAGAGGACAGCCACAATTTTTTTCATGACTGTCCTCTGAATTGATCGTTTGATTGAATCAACAGAGGAAACAGCGATCGCTCCTCATCCAGTGAATTTTGCTGTCGTCCGGAGGCGATCGCTCAGTGTCCTCTTTTCGTTAACGTTCCTTAAGCGGCTGCCAGATTTTCGTTAACAAAGTCCCAGTTAATCAAGTTGTTGATGAACGCGTCGATGAAGTCGGGACGCTTGTTTTGGTAATCCAGGTAGTAGGCGTGTTCCCAAACATCCAGAGTTAGCAAAGGAGTTTGCCCTAAGGCTAAGGGGTTGACGGCATTGGGAGAGTTGGTGATTTTCAGCGTACCATTGTCGAGTACGAGCCAAGCCCAGCCACTGCCGAACTGGGTAGCGGCGGCTTTTTTAAACTCTTCTTTGAACTTATCGTAGCCACCTAAATCTGAATCAATCTTCGCCGCGATCGCACCGGTTGGGGCACCACCGCCACCCGGCTTCATGCCATTCCAGAAGAATGTATGGTTCCAAGCTTGTGCCGCATTGTTGAAGATGCCGCCCTTGGACGAGTCATTGTAGGTTGCCTTGATGACTTCCTCAATCGACTGACTGGCTAGATCCGTGTCCTTGATTAGGTTGTTGTAATTGGTCACGTAAGCCGCATGATGCTTGTCGTGATGGAACTCAAACGTCTTAGCAGTGATGTAAGGGTCCAGCGCATCATAGGCGTAGGGTAAGGGGGGAAGTTCGTATCCCATTTCAGTTCAATCCTCTCAAAACTGCCTTCTAGCTTAAAGCGAATCGAGAAGCTAGACTCATTGCAAACTTCACGATAATCAGCTTAAATTTTCTATAGCTGATGCCATAAAATTTAACAATATCATTGTAGCCCAAAGCTTGTATTCAGCTAGCCCTAATCTTTGTATATCCAAGGGTAGAAGACCCATTTAAGATGTTCGTGCTAAGAGTCACTAAGCATACTTTGGACAATTATCTTAATCTCATTGGCTCAACATGACTAAGTTTGGCAACGATGGGTTAAGGCTTGTTTAACGAATGCGATCGCATCTTCTGGACTCGTCGCGATAAAAATATGATGGTTCGACAGGTGTTGAAAAAACCGTTGACTGTCTCGATCATCTGTCAATAAAGCGATGGGTTTATTGGCTTTTAATGCCAGTGCCACTTCAGAGGCGGTGCCAGCCCCCATCCCACAAGCAATCACCCCATCACTGGAAAGGACATTGATATTATTTCGAGCACTGCCCATGTCTGTAAAAATGGCAATATCCACGGCATCAGAGACGCCACTATCGTCAGCATTGGGTAGAATCCCAACCGTCAAACCATTGGCAGATTTTGCCCCACGATTGGCAGCATCCATCACACCCACATTTCTGCCCCCTGTCAGGAGAACCCATCCTTCTTGAGCAATCAAGGTACCGATGGTATAAGCATTGTTTTTGTCAGTCTCGGAGGCTCCAGTTCCTGGCCCCATGACTCCAATCATGAATTTTCTCATGAGTTAGTGATAGCTTACCAATCTCGATCCGGTTCATCAGGTTGTCCTGGGAAAAAAGCACCGTCCAGAACTTGCTCTAAGGTGTAAGGACAGACAGTCGGCAAGTCGCGATCGCGAATAGGTGTTTCTCGGACCACTAAATCTACGCCAGATGGGTAGGCTTTTTGCAACGCTTCAGGAAGATAAGGCTTCAAGCTGGGACTTTCTTCCAGCAAGTCACGAATCTCACGACGTTGTTCTCGCAGCGTGACAAACCAGCTTTTCGAGCGCTTGCTAGGCTGAAACTCCCATTTAAGCAGATGACCGAGCAAAACGCCCAGGCGATTCCTGAGTTCTTGGCGTTGCTGCTTGCCCAAAGACTCTATCTCCTCCACCAAATTGGCAACATCCAAACCATCCCATTTCCCTTCCAGCAGCAGTTTTGTCTGTTCTTGTGTCCAGGCATAGAAGTCTTTCTCATAGAGAGTGGAGGTTGTCCCAGAAGAGGTACTGAGTTCTGTACTCACGACTGAACCTTACGCAACAACAACTATTTTAAGTCGAATGGCACTGAAATAACGCTCCGATCCGCCCCCCGACCCCCAATTCTGGGGGAGCAAGAGTTCAAAGTCCCCCAAAATTGGGGGATTTAGGGGGCAAATGCTAAAGGAGATCGCTTAAGTCAGTGACATTCGACTTAAGAGTAACTGAATTCGAGCGAAGTTATGAGTGAGAAAATCGGTGTAGGAATAAAGATGGGAGGAAGAATGATTGGAGGAAGAATGATTGGAGCAACAAAGTTTAAATCCGAGACAGTAATGGAGGTATTAACAATCCCAATTACATCCCCTTGATAAGCAATAGATGTACCTGAAAAGAAAGGAGAAAGAGTGTAGTTTGAAGCCGAGCCGTAGACTTGAATCTTATCTCCTTCAGCCCTGTTAAAGTCTAAGATTGAAGCAACTCCCTCGGTAAAAGCGGTTCCTGCAAAAGTTGAAGAAGTGCCGAGAACGAATAAATCAGCTCCAGCACCTCCGTACATTTGATCGAATTGACCGCCCCCTCCCTGCGCTCCAAAACCAGTTAAAGTATCATTACCGGCATTGCCATAGAGAAGATCGCTGCCAGCACCACCATTAAGAACATCATTGCCGTCGCCCCCCTGGAGTTCGTCACCACCTGAACCGCCGTTGAGTGTATCACTTCCTATTTGACCTTGTAGAAGATCGGAACCATCTCCACCATTGAGCAAGTCTGCACCATCTCCGCCATCTAAAGAATCATGGCCTGCTTCGCCATTAAGGGTGTCATTACCTAAACCGCCCAACAAAGTATCGTTTTCTGTACCTCCACTTAAGGAATCATTGCCATCTC
>DATNQL010000559.1:0-7048 GCA_036704025.1 Stenomitos sp. | reverse complement strand
TCAAACGTTCAAAATGGATTACCGCCTCAGACGTTTTGATGGAGAGTACCGTTGGGTTTTAGATACAGGAATTCCCCGCTTCACACCGGATGGTACTTTTCTCGGTTATATCGGTTCCTGTATTGATATTAGCGATCGCGTGTTCGCTGAGGAAGAAATTGTTAAACTCAACCAATCTCTCAATCGCCGCATCCATGAACTAGAAACCTTGCTGGCAGTCCTTCCGGTTGGGATTGGTATCGCGGAGGATGCTCAATGTCAGCATATTCGGGTTAATCCAACGTTGGCTCGGATGTTGAGGATTGAACCCAATGTTAATGCTTCCCTGAGTGCTCCGGAACCCGAAAAACCTGCAAACTTTAAAGTTTATCGTCATGGTCGAGAACTTTCCCTTGATCAACTCCCCATGCAGTATGCGGCGGCTCATGGCGTTGAAGTTGTGGAGATGGAAGTTGATATTCTTTACGACAATGGAGAGAATGCCCAATTTTTAGAATACGCTACACCACTTTTTGATGAACAGGGTCAGTCCAGAGGATGCGTTGGGGTATTTTTAGATATCACGGAGCGCAAACAAGTAGAAGCCCAAATTCGCCAACTCAACGATAGCCTGGAACAGCGGGTTAAAGAGCGCACGGCTCAACTTGAAGCGGCTAATCAAGAATTAGAAGCCTTTTCCTATTCTGTCTCTCATGACCTACGTGCACCCCTTCGCCATATCAGTGGTTTTGTCGATTTACTCCAAAAAAAAGCCGCTACCACCTTGGATGAAACGAGTCTGCGTTATCTGGATATTATCATCGAAACCACAAAACACGCCGGAAAACTTATTGATGACTTGCTCTCGTTTTCCCGGATGGGGCGCACAGAAATGCGCTACACCAGAGTCAACATGATTTTATTGGTACAGGAAGTGAGGCAAGACATTGAGCAAGATATCCGTAACCGTAATATCACTTGGCACATTGAGGCATTGCCCCAGGTTTATGGCGACCCTTCCATGTTACGCTTGGTCGTCCATAATTTAATCGAAAATGCGGTTAAGTACACCTCAACACGTGCTCAGGCTGAAATTAAAATTGGCAGCATCGAAACCGAGCAGGAGCGGGTGTTCTTTATTCGGGATAATGGTGTAGGATTTGACATGCGCTACATCCACAAACTCTTCGGTGTCTTTCAACGCTTACACAGTCCCCAAGAATTTGAGGGAACTGGAATCGGCTTGGCTAACGTCAAGCGAATTATTGACCGTCATGGCGGTCGAATCTGGGCAGACAGTGTGGTTGAAGAGGGAGCGACGTTCTACTTTTCCCTGCCTAATTTAAACAGCAAAATTTGAAGATTTGAAGTTTGAGAAAGCAAAATCTTTCCCGAATTTGTCAAAATCAAACTAACCTGATAAACTTCAGGTTTTAACGGAAGAATTGTCATCTTTTTTGAAAAGATAAATGTATGAATTAAAGCGAATTTTGTTAATTGAAGATAGCGCTAACGATGTCGAATTAATCTTGACGGCGCTCTCGGAACATTGTTTAGCCAATGAAGTCGTAGTGGTGCGAGATGGAGAAGAAGCGCTAGACTATCTCTATCGGAAGGGAGTTTTTAAACTTCGGATGGAGGGCAATCCTATGGTTGTGCTTTTAGATTTGAAGTTGCCTAAAATCGATGGACTGGAAGTTTTAGCACAAATCAAATCTGACCCCGAACTCAAAGCTGTGCCCGTTGTCGTGCTGACTTCTTCTCGCGAGGAGCAGGATCTGATCAACAGCTACAACTTAGGCACCAATGCCTATGTGGTGAAGCCCGTCAATTTCCACGAATTTGTTGATGCCATCAAGGGACTGGGTCTGTTTTGGGCTGTGGTGAATCAGCCACCGCCCGGATCGGTTCCTTCCCGACGCACGATTTAGCTTAATTTTACATAAATACCCTTAGAAATGCTGCGTATCCTCCTGCTCGAAGATAGTCTGCTCGATACAGAACTCATCCAGGCGTATTTGACCAACGGAGGGATTGATGCGGAGTTAGTGCAAGTTGAAACGAGTACTGACTTTCAAAGCGCCTTAAACACGGGTTCTTTTAACTTAATTCTTTCTGATTACTCTTTACCGACCTTTAATGGCATTGCTGCTCTAGACATCGCACAAACCCTTTGTCCGGATGTTCCCTTTATCTTTGTGTCGGCGACTCTGGGTGAGGAACTCGCGATTGAAACCTTAAAAAGGGGCGCAACGGACTACGTCCTGAAACAACGTTTAGAACGACTTGTTCCAGCCGTCAAGCGGGCGTTGCGTGAAACCCAAGAACGGGTGGAACGTCAGCGAACTCAGGAACAACTCCGCCAACTAACAGCCGAGTTAGAACAACGGGTAGAGGAACGAACCGCCCAGTTAGCCCAGGCGAATCAGTCTTTACAAGCGGAAATTGCTGAGCGCAAGAAAACCGAAGAACGCTTGCGACTGCTGGAATCGGTAGCGGTTACGGCGAATGATGCCATTATGATTACCGAAGCTGAACCCATTGACGAACCCGGCCCTCGGATTATCTACGTCAATGAGGCGTTTACTCGGATGACGGGATATAGCAAGGAAGAGGTACTTGGTAAAACGCCACGAATTTTACAAGGTCCCAAAAGTGAACGTGCCCAGCTTGATCAATTTCGCTCTGCCTTGAAGCAATGGCAACCCACGGTGGTAGAACTGATTAATTACCGTAAGGATGGCTCTGAGTTTTGGGTCGAAATTAGCATTGTCCCCGTTGCCAATGCCGAGGGATGGTATACCCACTGGGTTGCGGTGGAACGAGATATTAGCGATCGCAAACGGTCAGAAGACGCTCTACGTCTTTCCGATGAAATCTTGCAGCAAATGCCCGATGCGGTCTTACTGACCGATCTGAATCTTAGCATTCAGAAATGGACGGGAAAAGCTGAAGAATTGTTTGGCTACACCGCCCAAGAGGTGATAGGCACCAAGGTCACGTCCCTGATGCCCTCTGATATCACCGCCACTATGACAGAGAAAATTATTAGAACCATTCAGGAAACGGGTACATTCTGCGGAGAGATGATTTGCCGTCGCAAAGATGGCTCTGAAGTGCCCATCGAAGCAACGGCGAAAGCGCTCTACGACGCAACCGGTCATCCGGTCGGTTTCTTGAGTATCAATCGCGACATCACAGAGCGTAAACGAGCTGAAAAGCAGAAGGAACAACTCATTCGGGAGCAGGCGGCTCGTCTGGAAGCGGAGGTACAGGGACTCAAATCGGCATTCTTAGCCGAGGCGAGTACGGTTCTGGCTTCCTCTCTAGATTACGAAACCACCTTGGCCAGTGTGGCAAAGTTAGCTGTTCCCTTTATTGCTGACTGGTGTGCGGTCGATATTTTAGAGAAAAACCAGACGATTCGTCGTGTCGCCATCGCCCATCTCGAGCCGGCGAAAGTGGAGCTCGCCTGGGAACTCAACCGACGCTATCCAGAACGTTTGAATGCCGCGATGGGGTTGGCGGCTATCTTAAGGACAGGAGAATCTGCAATTGCCACCGAGATTTTGGACTCTGACTTAGTGGCTATAGCCCAAGATGCCCAACATTTGCAAAGCTTGCGCGAACTCAACTTAAAGTCCTGTATCGGAGTCCCCCTCGTGGCTCGTGGGCGGACTTTGGGAGCTATCACCTTTGCTACGGCTGAGTCCGGACGTCACTATAGTTCCGATGAACTCTCTTTAGTGGAGGATTTAGCCCGTCGTGCCGCCATGGCGGTGGATAACGCACAGCTCTATCGGGACACTCAAGAAGCGCGACGCATTGCCGAAGAAACCGCTAAACGCACAGCCAGCCTACAATCCCTCACGGCGTCATTGAGCGAAGCGCTGTCCTTGGCGCAAGTGGGTGAGGTTGTTGTCAATCAAGGCTTGGCCGTCTTGAGAGCCAACGCCGGTTTTATTGCACTTTTAAATGCTCGCGATCAAACCCTAGAGTTAGTTAATCCTCTCGGCTATCCTCAGGAACTACTAAAAACCTGGAACCGTTTCCCGCTCACGGCTGAAGTACCCATCACAGATGCGGTTAAGACAAACAAAGCCATCTTTCTCGAATCCCGCGAAGTCTTTGCTGAACGCTACCCACACCTGACAACTCAGTATAGTGACAGCCCACATCATTCCTGGGCAGCTATCCCCTTAAGTGTTGATGGTCACACGTTAGGAGGGATTGGCTTTAGCTTTGTTAATGCTCAGACGTTTAACCCAGAGGACTGCGCCTTTATGCAAGCTCTAGCACAGCAGTGTGCTCAAGCGATTGAACGTGCCCGCGCTTACGCTGCCGAACGACAGGCACGAGCCGAGAGCGAAGCGGCGAACCGCATGAAGGATGAATTTTTAGCCACCCTCTCCCATGAGTTACGCACACCCCTCAATGCCATGGTGGGATGGATGCAGTTGCTACGAACTCGGACGTTCGATCCCCTCAAGATGGCTCAAGTCCTGGAGACAATCGACCGCAATACCAAGTCCTTAGCGGCACTGATCGAGGATATCCTGGATGTCTCATGCATCATGATGGGCAAGCTTCACCTTTCGGTCGCCTCCTGTGAACTGATACCTGTCATTGAGGCAGCAATGGAGACTATCCGTCCAGCCGCTGAGGCTAAGCTGATTCAAATAGACTGCTTCCTCGATGCCTCCACTCAACTCGTTTGGGGCGATGCCAACCGCTTGCAGCAAGTGGTATGGAATTTACTCTCGAATGCCGTCAAGTTTACCCCTCCAGGAGGGCGTGTTGAAATTAGGCTGGAGCGAGTGGAACAGTTAGACGGTTCTGTGCAAGAGTGGCAAGTTGATGGAACCCATCCACGCACCGTTACTCATGAAACCGTCAGCAGCGACCCACTGACTCGTGATCACCGGGTGTCTCCATCTCCTATCGCTTGCCTGAATCATGGGTTGACATTAGAGTATCCATCCCCATCTTTCCTGGAATCACAAGTCCCTGCTCACAAGTCCCTGACTCAAGTTTCTAACTCCTATGCCCAAATTCGAGTCACCGACACCGGCAAGGGAATTGCTGCCCATTTCCTGCCTTATGTGTTTGACCGCTTTCGTCAAGAAAACAGCAGCACGACTCGATCTTACGGTGGATTGGGACTTGGTTTGGCTCTAGTTCGCTATCTTGTGGAACAGCATGGGGGTACAGTTCAGGCATTCAGTCCCGGTGAGAACAGGGGAGCGATATTTACTGTGCAGCTACCTTTGTTGATGGCACATCCGGCTGAATATACACAAACAACGGAAGTCCTCCCCTAAGGGAGAACCTCCGATGAAGCTCGATTGGCGTATGGTTAGGGTCTTTATTAAAACTGACCCCATTGGAAAAATTAAACTCAAATTATGTAGGATTAGGGTCTTTATCTAAGCTGACCCTTGTTAACTTTATTCAATTTTATTGATAAAACTTAAACTTTATCAGTCTTCCTTTATACAATTTTTAATATTTTTTTTAATTTTTTAGTGTATTAACTAAGCTGTGACGCATTTAAAAAAGCCTATTTCCACAGCCTACACCCCACACCCTACACCCCTTATGACAATTTCGCTATGGCAATTTAGCTGCATATCAGCTTAAGACATCTCGGACACAATCAAGTCACGAATCGCTAGTGCTGTGGCAGGTGCCAGGAGAACGCCGTTCCGATAATGACCCGTCGCCAATAAAACATTGTTATAACCCGGCAGTTGACCAATAATCGGAGCCGGACGCCCTTCGGGACGAGGACGCTGACCTGACCAAGTGCGAAGAATTGTAGCTTGGGCTAAAGCGGGACAAAAAGCGATCGCTTCCTGTCTCACCTGCTCCAGCAACTCCGGTTGTGCCACCACATTTCCACTCGCATCCGGAAACTCAACCGTCGCCCCAACCCAGTATTCCCGCTCACCGATGGGTACGATATGGACATCATTCCCCGTAATCACAGGCTGGAAATCCGGATGCCCTAAGGGATGCTCAACCCGCAGGTGCAAGGCTTGGCCTAAAACCGGTCGGATATCAATCGCTTGCTCAAATGCCGCCGTGATGGGTGTTGAACCCAATCCAGCCGCCACCACGACACAATCTACCTCAATCTGTCCGACCTGAGTGTGAAGCTGGTTACACTCTCGCGTCGCTGTGCCATCTAACACCTGAGAGTGAACGTCTTTGACTGCAACACCAAACTGAAAGGTAACGCCGTTCATCTCTGCTGCCGTGACCAATGCTTGGGTGAGGACGGTTGGGTCAACTTGTCGGTCTTGGGGAGAATAGATGGCACCGACGATAGGGTCAGGATGCAATTGAGGACAATGGGATTGCAGTTCTTGTGCATCCCAGATTTCGAGTTGCCAACCTTGGGACTGGCGAGTTTGGACTAAGTGCTGCCAAGAAGACAAGTCATCTTCGGCAAAGCAGAGCATCACAATGCCACGCCGATTAAAGGGAATCGGACGCCCAGTGAGTGCTTCTAATTCAGGAATCAGGGTTTCGTAGCGCTGCATACTCGTTTGCCGCAACTGCCACGCCCTGCCCTTTTTTTTACTAATCGCACCCATCAGGACGCCCAATGCGGCACCTGTAGACTCTCGTGCTGGGTGTTGCCGTTCCAAAACAGTGATTTCTAACCCACGAATGAGGCTAAGTTCGTAGGCGATCGCGGCTCCAACAATACCACACCCAATGATGGCAACTCGGCTCATTCGCTTTATTCAGGAATGAGCTGTAAGAACGCATCAAAGTCTTTGATGGCGAGTCGGTAATTGTCTACCGCTTTCTGATAATTGCCCTTTTCAGTGGCAAGGTCAATTTCCTGCAAACGACTAAACAAGTCTTGCGCCGCCTCCTTCGCTGCCTTTTGGTCTTGGGGCAGGAGTTCGCGAGTGATATAGCTCATTTTCTGCCGCAGTTCGCCTAAAGGGCCATGAATAAATGAACCGACCTCTGTCCAGTCGCGGTTTTGAATGCTGGTTGCCAAGTTGGGCATTGTCTCGCGCAGAGCCGTTACGGTAGAAGCATATTTCTGAAT
>DATNQL010000558.1:0-7762 GCA_036704025.1 Stenomitos sp. | reverse complement strand
TAAGTATTTTTACTTAAGACTTGTGGAATTTAACCACTGCCACTAACTCTTGCCGCGCATGTGACAGTTGAGGGTGCGGAATGGGGGATAGTAAGGAATCCGCATCACCCGCTCGTAGACCCAAAACTTACCCGGTTTTGTGACTTCTCCCATTTCAGAGCGAGATAAGGGAGTTCTATCTCGTTCCTCACTCCCATCACCAGAGGCAAACTCTAAGGCAATGGTGGGTGTAATGTACTCTCGCCACAGTACATAGGAGCGGCGAATTACACCCTCTAATCGGGGTGGCACATTCGGCACATAAAACCAGTCAGGTGCCTCTGCTCCCTTCTCTGGCGGGTTAGTTTCTCGCCAGTAAATACCGCAGTCTTGCCCAATAGCATAGTTTCCATCTGAATGCAGTCGCTGCAAGGTGGAATCGATGGAATCTGTCAGAATCAAGCTTTGAGGATGCTCCTGAAAATTTTTCACAAATGTACCATCGGATTCTGGCAACTGAGTATGGTCGGGGAATGGAGGCGGTAGAGCAATCTCAGTTAGTATGTCAGTCATATCCTTATGAATATTGCAGCAACTTACTATTACCATCTTGCCCAATCTACCAAGTTTAGGCTGAATGGCACTGACTTAAGCAGGCTCCTTTGGCATTTGCCCCCTCAATCCCCCAATTTTTTGGGACTTTGAACTCTGGCTCCCCCAGAATTGGGGGTCGGGGGGCGGATCGGATCGTTATTTCAGTGACATTCAGTTTAGGCTTGCGATCGCCTTGGCTTGCACTGTCCGGAGTGCAGGGGATTTTTGGGTAAATCCCCTAGAACTTTTTCATTCGAGTGTCACAAACCGACGGATAATTACTCTTTAGAAACTGGTAACTGATAACTGATTTCCATCGCTTCGGTATGTCATTTTTGGACGGAACACGAGAAATTCTCTACTTGCTCGAAGGTTCGCCTATCCCATCAGAATTACTGTATCAATAACGTGAATGACACCGTTATCCGCTTCGATATCTGCGGCTAGAACCGTGGCATTTTTTACCTCAAAACCCTCAGAGGTATCAATCCTGATTGGTGAACCTTCAACCGAGGTAACTGAATTCACTTTTTCCAAATCAGCTTTTGTTAACTTACCAGAGACGACATGATACTTCAAAATTCGAGTTAGCTGAGGAATGTTCTGCACGAGGGTTTGTATTGTTCCCGGCGGGAGTTTAGCAAAAGCATCGTCATTTGGTGCAAAGACAGTAAAAGGGCCAGGACTTTTCAGCGTCTCCACTAATCCAGCCGCTTTTACAGCCGTTACTAGAGTCTCGAAAGAACCCGCGCTAACCGCAATATCAACAATATCAGGCATTTACTTATGTTCAGCTAAAACTTGCAAAAAAAATCTAATTTATTATTTTACTAGTCAAGGCACACAGAAAGCTATTTTTAGAGATTAATTTTATTGATAAGCTGATAAAGTTTTTGCTAAACCTGAATAAATTCTCTTTTGTCCCAAATCCAAGAATCAGGTAAACTATGGGGAATTAGAGAGAGTTTCTAACGCTAACAAACCAGCCCCATAAGCAGGTTCATAACGAGGAGAAACAATCTTGACCCTAGGTTTTTGGCTGACAAACGACGCTTCAAATTTATCACGCATTAAAGAAAAACCCTGCCATATACTTCCGGTTGTCACCACTTCAACAATGTCGGAAGGGCTAAAAAGATTATCAACGACTACTTGTGTCGCTTGAATTAATTCTTTAACAGTCTCCTCAATAATTCCAAGGGCAACTGTGTCTCCTGAGGCAGCTTCTTGAGCCACAATCGGTGCTAACGCCGCTATCTCTTTAACACTCCACCCTGGCTGATAGATGACATTAACAACCTCTTCTAAACTCGATAAACCGAGATGCTCTTTAAATCGCTCTTGAAGAGTGGTAGCGGCGTCGCATCCATCATAAGCTCTCAGTGCCGATCGCAAACCCGAAATAGCAATATGATAAGCGCCGCCAGTGTCTCCTAAAAGATGCCCCCAACCCCCCACTCGCTTGGTACATCCGGTTGAATTTCGCCCAAAAACAATGGAACCGGTTCCTGCGATCGCAACGACTCCCATAGAATGACCCAGTCCTCCCACTAAGGCAATCAACGCATCGTTCCCAATTACAATTGTTGAGGGTCGCAAAGCCCAAGTTATAGGAAGTGACTCACTCAACTGTAACTGTTGTACAAAAGTCTGAACGACTTGGATATCAGTGGGGCGATCGACACCGGCGACTCCCAGACAAATGGCTTCAACTGGGACAGCCTCGAAGGAAGTCGTTGCCTGAGCAATAGCTGATTGGATGCAACCCAAAGCCGTTGACTTACCGACACTCTGATAATTAGACGCACCCGCTTCACCTCGTCCCAGCACTTGTCCCCTATCGTTCATGAGGACACAAACTGTTTTGGTTCCTCCCCCATCAATGCCTAACACCAAGCTCATGGGACTTTACACCTTTTACCCAGATTCCGCACCCGAAAGTATTACACAAATTCATTTTATGGAAATGGGGAACCCTGATAGTTTTTTAGGTAGTCTATTGATCTTGAGTAGAGGACGCTCTGCGTCTTTACCTGAAAGCCAAGCTGATATAGCCTATTGCTAGCATAGAAACAGGCAAGGACAAATCTACAGAGAACGCATACAGCAAGGATTTGTTTAAGACAAAAAATTTTGGAGAGACTTGATGCAAAAATCATTGTTCGTTGGCTGTCTCGTTCTGCTTATCGCTGGATGCGCGCAAAAGCCTTCCTCTACACCCACCAGTGCTGAAAGTCCGTCCAAGAGTGCACAGCTTTCCCAGGAGTCCCCGGCAACCCCTGCCGCTGCACAAAGTAAAAGTAATGTCGAACTGATTAATGCCGGAACTGAACCTAAGCAGCAACTGCGTTTCACACCTGGGGCGAACACCAAGCAAACCCTACAAATGACGATGGATATGGACATGGCGATGTCTGTAGGAGGGCAGACTCAGCCAGCGTTTGATAGTCCACCCATTAAGATGACGATGGAGTCAGAAGTCACAAAAGTGGATGCTAACGGGGATATTCACACCGATTTTTCCTATTCGGGTGCAGATGTTGTGGCGGCTAAAAATACTCCACCTGAACTGGTTAACGCCATGCGAACACAAGTTAAAAAGCTTGTCGGCTTGCGCGGCTCTATGATTGTCGATAATCAGGGAAACACGAAACAGGCCAACTTTAACACGCCTGAGACACTCGACCCCAACACGAAAAAAATGGTTGAGCAAATGGTGACGTCCCTCAAGCAACTTTCTTCGCCCGTTCCCTCAGAAGCGGTGGGAGTGGGTGCAAAGTGGAAGATTCCTAACTCGGTTACGGCGAATGGCATGACGATGAATCAGAGTTCCACCTATGAGTTAGTTGATTTAAAGGATAATGTCGCCTCCTTGCAAGTGAACATGGAACAGCAGGCAGGAGAACAAAAAATCAATCCACAAGGTTTACCTCCTGGTGCCTCTATCGACCTCAAATCCATGAATTCTCAAGGGAATGGGAAGCTAAAATTGGCGTTGAATCAAGTGATGCCCATTAGCTCCACCATGTCCATGCGTTCTAAGTCACAAATGAGTGTGAAAGAACCGAACAGTGAGAAAGCCACAGCAATGGATATGAATGTATCGGTTGAGATGGCTCTCGAATCGAAATAATGAGGGTACATTGAATGGTGGGTAGGGGTGTACGGACGTGCGCCCTTACAGAGGTTTGATATGCAAAATACGACCATTTAAAATTAAACAGTGGAACACAATCAACAAGACTGGGAACCAGAGAAAACCTGGGTTTTTGCGGTAGGAATTCTGGAATGGAAACATGGAGAAACCTGGGCACCTTTCCCTGATGCGGTGGCAGGTCGGTTTGATGAAAAACTCGTCAATTTCTTCTATGCGAAGGGAGTTCCAGAGGAACAAATCGTTTACTTGCAAGATGGAGATGCGATTTTAGAGCAGATTCAGGAAAGCTTGACAGAACTGTTGTCCAATACCAACGAAGATGACCTATTGATTTTGTATTTTGCAGGTCACGGAGATTGGGATTCTGAGTCGGGTGAACATTACTTTATCAATTACGATGCCAACCCCGACAACCGAGACAACTATTGGTCTATTCCCTCCATTTATGACGAGATTGAAAGCAATTTTAATGGCTCTAAAGTGTTGCTTTTGGCGGATTGTTGTTTTTCTGGGGGGTTGATTGATGAACTGAAAAAACGAGAAACAGAACTTTCTTACGCTTGCGTGACTTCAGCTTATTCCCATAACAGTTCAACAGGTGAGTGGACGTTCACAGAGGCTTTATATAAGGGTTTGTTAGGCGATCCAGTGGTCGATTTAGATGGCGATCATATCGTAACGCTCTATGATTTTGCTCGATATGCTGAATTGGAAATGGCGTTTATCGAGGAACAGAAATCAATGTTTCTCACCATCAATGATTTTGATCCGCAGATGCAGTTAGCGAGTGTGTCAGATGAAATTCAACCTATCGAGGGAAAACAGGTAGAGGTTGAGTACGAAGAAGAGTGGTATAAAGCGAAGACTCTGGAACGCAATCAGGGTGAAACTTTAATTCAATACATTGGCTATGATCAGGAACAAGAATGGGTGGATGGGGAGCGAATTCGTCCCTACAAACCGGAAATGTTTGCCATTGGGGAAGCGGTTGAGGTGGAATACGAAGAAGAATGGTATTCTGCCACTGTACAAAAGGCTTGGTATGGTCTCCACTTAGTGAGTTATGAGGACTTTTCGGAAGAGTGGGATGAATGGGTAGGACGCGATCGCATCCGAGAACCCCAATAGTTTTGCACAGCCCAGCTACCACTGCTGAAAAATGGAATATTTTTGAATTTGGCTAAAGGGTATCTGGATCGATATTCAATTCCCGCAGTTTCGCGGCTAATCGTTCAGCCCGTTGTGTTGCCTGTTCAGCTCTTTGTGTTTCTTGTTCGGCTACTTCTTCCGGTGTGGGAACTAGCTCACCTTCTGCGGTGAAAAAGCGTAATTGTCTTTGATGAATTCCCAAATATAACTGTAGTTGTTGACTCCACAACAATCCTTGAGAATTAGGTTCTAACGGTTGATATTCACCATCTAATAAATGAAATCCCTCAAATTCTAAGCTGTCCGGGTCAAACCAAAAGTAATCCGGTGTGCGAAAGGTATCTTGATATATTTGCTGTTTCAATCCTCTATCAGTGTTGGCTGTTGAAGAGGAGAGGATTTCTATAATAATATGGGGATACTTGCCGTCTTCTTCCCAAACCACCCAGCTTTTACGGGGTTTGCGTTCAGTTCCGAGTACGACGAAAAAGTCTGGCCCTCGAAAGTCTTCTGATTTGCGCTGACGCGGACTGTAATAGATGGTGAGGTTTCCTGCACAAAAAAAGTCATTTCGCTCGCGCCACCACCAATCTAAGCATTTGATCAGCAGCAGCATTTGTTGTAAATGAAAATAGCTTTCCAATTGCGGCTCGTCACTATATAAATCGCTAGGGGGAAAGATAACATCTTCGGAGATGTCTTGGGCGGTTTCTAAGTTTTGGGTGAGAGACATGGCAGTTGGATGCAATGAACGCTGAATCTAGTTTAGTCAAAGGTGGCAGAAGCGATCGCACTCCTCGAATTGCACACTCACACAAAGCAGTGATATCTCATCCCTATGATGCACCCGATACACAAACACATCTGGGGTGCCTCATAACTTGCGCCTGACTGATGATCCATTCGTCTATGACTTTGGGTGGCTTGCCTCAATAGGGTGGAAACGAATAGCATTTTGAAGTTGGTGCGTCACCCTGCCATATACAATGCAAAACACGGAAGGAAGACCATTTAACTTGCCAGCACTGTGTCCCAGACTTCCTCGAAACAGGCTGACCTTTACAGCAACTTGAGGGGATAAAGTGTTGATGATGGATCTTCGGCAAATCAAGCAATTCAAATCCGGTGTTCGGTTCGTCACCTTATCAGGAGTGTTAGCTGTACTTAGCACTGGGGGTTGGCTCATCTATAGTCAGGCTTTTAATCAAGCCGCTCAACCGCTCGTGGTGCGTTTACTCACCGTGAAACGAGGCAATGTGGAACTGGTGATTAATGAGAGTGGTACGGTTGAACTGGGAGGTCAACAACAGCTAAAATCTCCTGGAGAAGTCACGGTAGACCGAGTACTGGTCAAGGTTGGCGATCGCGTTCGTTTTGGTCAGAAGCTGCTGGTTCTCCGCAATCCACAGCGACAAACGAACCTGGAAAACCAGCAGTTAGAGATTCGCAAGCAACAACTCAAGCTCACCCGCAGCCGTCAGAAGGTGGAAGAAGCTCAAGAAAAATTGGCGTCGGCTCAAAAAGAACTCCAAGAGCCAGTTAACCAACAATTTTTGATTCGTAAACAAGAACTCATCCTGGAACGCAGCCGCCAGAAGGTGGAAGAAGCTCAAGAAAAGTTAGCGTCGGCTCAACAGAAACTTCAGCAATTAGAAGTTCTGGATCAAAAAGGCTTTATTCCAGGGAATGAACTGCAAGAACAAAAAGAACAAGTTCGCAATGCTGAGTTTGCCGTGCGGGATGCTCAAACCGTCGTCAACGCAGAGATTCTCGAACTTCAGCGCCTGCAAGCTGAGAAACAACGTCCTTCTCAACTCCAAGACAAGGTGATAGCAGCACAATCTGAATTTCAAGAGGCTCGCTCTGCTGTCAACACTGATAGCAGTGAACTCCAGCGCCTTCAGGTGGAGCGAGAAAGTATTCAACAACAACTTCAGAATAATATTGTCACAGCTCCCATTGCGGGTAAGGTTTTGGATATCCAAGTGAAAGATGGAGATGGCGTCCAACCGGGTGATGTGTTACTGACTCTGGGCAATCCAGCACAAGAATTGGTGAACCTTCAATTATCTACGCTGAACGCGACGAAAGTCCGAGTCAAACAAAAAGCTCGGATTAAGGTGATTGGACCTGATGCTAAATCTTATCAGGGACAAGTCAAGAGCTTGTATCCTCAAGCGATCACATCCGACGACAACCCAGACTCATCGCGACGCCAATCGGCCCAAGCCAAAGTCCCTGCGATTGTTCAGCTTGACGAACCCACGGGTACTCTGATTCCAGGAAGCCAAGTCAGTGTTGAGATTATTCAAGAACAACGACAAAACGTATTAACGTTAGATCCATCCGCCATTGAACGTTCTGAATCGAAACCGTTTGTTTGGATTCGAGACGATTATGGCAAGGCACAAAAACGACCGATCACTTTAGGGTTAGAAGGAGCGACTCATGTAGAAGTTAGATCCGGCTTACGTCCCGACGAACAAGTCATATTGCCCCCACCTGAAACTGCCCTGAAACCGGGAACACCTGTTGTTCCTCAAACCAATTTTCTTTCTCCTACGCCTAATATTAGTCCTGTTCCGTCTTAAAAGGTTTTCCCTTTGTACACACCCTCATCAGTATTTAGCACCTATATATAATTGTCCTCAATCATATGATGCAATTGGCTTTTTTTAGGAAATATTCCAGGCACAGAGGAGGCAAAGGAAAGAAAAGGGGTTCTCATGAATCCTTCAGGACTCTGACTTTTCACGTCATGTGGAAAAGTCCACGAAAAACCTAACCCCCTAACCCCCTTCCCTCAGAGGGAAGGGGGAAAAATCAAAGCCTCTCTCCTTGTAGGAGAGAGGTTTGGAGAGAGGTTTTCCACATCCCGTGAAA
>DATNQL010000557.1:0-2616 GCA_036704025.1 Stenomitos sp. | reverse complement strand
GATGTCTGCGGCGGATAAAGGGCCGTTTCGGTGGAATACATTTAGCGGTCATGCGTCGGACAACTTGCAGGCGAAAAAGCCTTGTCCTGTGTTACCGGCGTTAAAAAGTCAGTTTCCGCGATCGGTGGTTCCCCTTTCTACGCTGCTCAATTAGCTCAATTCTAGAGAAAGTCAAGACCAACCAAAGACTGCCGCTAAGCAGGAATCTCTGTTAAGCTGTGACGCATTTAATTTGTATATTTCTACACCCTACACCCTACACCCCACACCCCTTATGACAATTTCGCTATGGCAATTTAGCTGCACATCAGCTTATTACGGGCAACGTAACTGTAAACGTTGTCCCCACTCCGACTTCACTCTCGACACAGATTTTACCCTTGTGGATGTTCACACATCTCTCCACAATGGCTAGTCCTAAACCCGTCCCAGAGATTGTCCCCACATTACTACTGCGGTAGAAGGCATCAAAGAGTTGGGATTGGTCTTGTAAGGCAATACCAATCCCTTCATCTTGAATGCGGAAGAGGAGCGTATGTTGCCGGAAAACGAGTTCAAACTGGATTCGGCCTCCCTGAGGAGAGTATTTGAGTGCGTTGGAGAGCAAATTACTCAGAATTTGCCTTAGTAATTTTTCATCTAGATAAACATCCTGTTGAAAGCCAAGACACTTGAAGTGGATACTGTGCTTTTTTCCGGCTATCAGTTGTAATTCTTTCACCAGTTCGCGACAAAATTCCACTACATCCAGGTGTTGGGGATTAAAGTCCAGTTTCCCTGCCTCTGCTTTGCTGAACATCAATACATCATTCACTAACCGCGTCAGATGATGAACTGAGCTTTCAATCCGCTGGAAATGACGCTGCTTTTTTTCCTCTGCCCAGTTATGACCGTAGTGTTCTAGTAACTCGGTAGACGAAAGAATGGTTGTCAGAGGGGTGCGATACTCATGAGAAACAACAGAAATAATCCGGGATTTAAGGTCACTGAGTTCTCTTTCATTCGCTAAGGCATGACGCAGTTCGGTTTCTAAACGTTGACGCTCAGCGATTTCCTGTTGTAGGGACTGATTCTTTTGTCTTAATTCATCGGTTTGCTCCGCGACTCGGCGTTCTAATTCTTCGTTGAGTCGTTGTAGCTGCTCTTCACTCTGGCGTAACTTTTTGAAGGTATGGGCACGCTCGATCGCATAACGAATCGCTCGAATGAGCAAATAAGTATCAATCTTGCCCTTCACCAAATAGTCTTGTGCTCCCTGCCGCAGGGCTTCCAGAGCGATCACTCGATCATTGAGTCCAGTGAGGACAACAATCGGCAAGTCTGGTGCGGCTTCATGAATTTGGGCAACTGTAGACAAGCCTTGTTTGTCGGGTAATGACAAGTCTAAGAGAATGACATCAAATGGGTGTTCGTGCAGAGAAATGAGCGCGTCTTTGAACCGTTCCACATGGACGAGTGACCACTGAGTTTCCTCAGCTTCTTCGAGAATTTCGCCAAGCAGGTCAGCATCCGCTAAATTATCCTCGACCAAAAGGATTTTGAGGTCGTTAGCGGTAGCCGCCAAGTGGGGTTGGGGAGGAGTGTCCATCTTTGTTACTCCGATGGCAGTTTAACCAAGGCTAGCCAGAATTCTTCGATTAATTTCACAACAGAGATGAACTGCTCTAAATCGATCGGTTTGGTGACGTAACAGTTCGCATTGAGCTCGTAAGTCTTGAGAATATCGCGTTCAGCGGCGGAGGTGGTCAGAACGATCACAGGAATGAGTTTCAGGCGGGGTTCCACCTTGATTTCTGCCAAAACCTCACGACCATCTTTTTTGGGTAAGTTGAGGTCAAGTAAAATTAAATCGGGACGGGGTGCATGGGTATATTTTCCCTGGCGACGCAGGAAGGCTAGCGCTTCTACGCCATCTTGAACCCAGTGCAAGTGATTGAGTACCTTGCCGTCGCTGAGGACTTCTTCCGTGAGATCGGCATCACTGGGGGAATCTTCTACCAGCAGAATGTCAAGGGCTTTAATGGGAGTATGCATATTCATGGGGATGGAGTGCCTTGTGGGATAGTAAAATAAAAGGTTGTGCCTACGCCTAAGTCTGACTCGACCCAAATGCGTCCCCCATGACGCTCCACAATCTTCTTACAAACGGCTAGACCAATGCCCGTACCGGGGTACTCAGTCCGAGAATGCAGGCGCTGGAAAATCGTGAAGATGCGCTCAAAGTACTCGGGTTCCATGCCAATCCCGTTATCCTGAACCGAAAAGACCCAGTCGTTTTCTTGTTGCACCACCGACAGATGCACACAGGGGGACTCTTGGCGATAAAATTTGATGGCATTGGCGATTAGATTTTGGAACAATTGCATCAGTTGGATTTCATCCCCCATGATGATCGGTAGGGGGTCATGAGTCACAATGGCTTGACACTCAGCGATCGCAACTTTTAAATTCTCCAACACCCGACTCAGCACGACCTCGCAAGCCGTTGATTTCAGCTCTTTTGCCCTTGTCCCCACCCGTGAAAACTCCAGCAGGTCGTTAATTAACTGCTGCATCCGGGTCGCTCCTTCCATGATGTAGCCGAGGTACTTATCGGCTTTGGGGTCGAGGTTCCCT
>DATNQL010000556.1:0-1506 GCA_036704025.1 Stenomitos sp. | reverse complement strand
TGGCTCCGAGCTTGCTTTAGCAAACGGGCTTTTAAGGCCGGTGTCAACTGAGAGGTAAAACCATCTTTCTCTTTCGGCTTATGCTCTAATTCCAGGGTTTCCAGGGCAATGGATGCTGCCGTCAATGGACTCCGTAGGTCATGTGCCAACATGGATATCACATGCTCTTTGAAACGTAGCTGTTCCAGGAGTTCTTCTTTTTCTTGTTTAAGGCGAAAGATTTCGTCAGAGAGCCTAATCAGCTCGATCGAAGACGTTATAGAACTGGGTGCGGCTGGCACTCTCTGTAAGGCGTTCGATGAGCTATGGGATGATGGTAGAGGCACAGCTTGAGCCATCGTCGATTGATGTTCCTCGACCGAACGCTGCCAACGGGGCCACCAGTTTTTGAGTTGAGCGACTAAATTACTACCCGCGAGGGTTTGCCTGGGTTTGGGATGAACCTTAATGAGTGCTGGAGTTGCCACAAGTTTATAGTGTTCAGCCAGATAAGGCTGTTCTCCAACATCCACCACCTTGAGTTCAAAAGGATAATCTGCCCTCAACGTTTTGAGATAACTTTGGATGCGCTGGATATGTTTTCGGGAACTGATCCGGTGATCCACAAACAGTAGTAACTGTAGGGGTTGTTCCGAATCGACGTACTTTTCAAGAGCTGCCTGCATGCAATTGGGTGTTAGCACGTGGGACAAACCGATAATACTTTGACAGTAGATAAGAGTGACTGTAGGTTGTTTGGAGGTTTGAGCTTCCTTACAATTTAATATCTATTTTAGATTTTCGGCACTACTTACACCCATTGGGGTTAAATTTGATACCGAGTGAAAACTTCCTACACATAACCCGTCGCTCTGTTAGGTTCTCTCCATCCCTTTCGTCCTAAAATCTTAACAGACTGTAAAATCTTCCTCCGATTGGGTCAGTTTTAGTTATTTATCGATACACGTCTCCTAATTCACTATGGTTACAGGTTACGTCGCTCTTGTCCTTCACGCCCATCTGCCCTTTGTTCGCCATCCGGAAAGTGATTATGTTCTCGAAGAAGAGTGGTTATTTGAAGCTATTACTGAAACATACATTCCTCTCCTGCATGTTTTTGAAGGCTTAAAGCGAGATGGCGTTGATTTCAAAATGACGATGAGCATGACACCCCCTTTGGTGTCAATGCTACGTGACCCTTTGTTACAGGAGCGATATGACGAACATTTATCCCTACTGGAAGAACTTGCAGAAAAGGAGATCGAACACAACGCAGGTAACGGTCATATCCGCTATCTAGCGGAACATTACGCCACAGAGTTTAACCAAATTCGCCAAACCTGGGAAAACTATAAGGGCGACTTGGTAACGGCGTTCAAGCAATTCTTAGATACCAATAATCTGGAAATCATCACCTGCGGTGCCACACACGGCTATTTCCCGCTGATGAAGATGTATCCCCAGGCCGTTTGGGCGCAAATTCAGGTGGCTTGTGAACATTACGAGCAAAACTTTGGGCGTCCCCCA
>DATNQL010000555.1:0-7567 GCA_036704025.1 Stenomitos sp. | reverse complement strand
TTTTGGTTCTTGACCTGTTTCGGCAGTTTCTTCATCCTTCGATGGCTGGGAATTAAACAACCTATTGCCAGCTTTTTTGACTTCTTCATAAGCTTCAACGGATAAATATTTAAGAGACTTTAATCCATTGGGAAGAAGATCTAACACCTGTCCAACCGGACGAAAGGCACGAGTTTGATCGACGACTAAAATATTTTCAATCCCTCGTTGGCGTAAGCCAATGGCAGTGGCTAACCCAACAGGCCCAGCGCCAATTATGACAACATCATAGATGTCAGGAGAAATTGTGTTAGGCACATCTTCTGGCAGATTGCTTGGTGTAGTCACAGGTAATCCTTTGCCGTTCTTGAGGACATGAGATCTGTTATTCAGCTTAAATGCCCAGCGGTTGATCGGACATTAAAAGGGCGTCTTGCTGTGTAAATGGAGGATTTGTCCTGATTGCGGATGCTCGAAGCGAAGTTCCCTCGCGTGTAAATGTAACCGATGGATAACAGCACTACAACCATAAAAGCGATCGCCCAAAATGGGTATGCCAATTCCTCTAGAATCAGCCGCGTGTACCCTCAACTGATGGGTGCGTCCGGTTAGGGGAATCAACTCAACACGAGTGTAGTCTCCTTCCCTGGCTATGACTTGGAAACGAGTCAAGCTGAGTTTACCGCGAACTTCATCCACTTGTTGATAGGGGCGATTCTCCGGATTTCCCCATAGTGGTAATGCAATCTCTCCTTGCTCGGTTGTCACCCAA
Organism: Stenomitos sp.; assembly: GCA_036704025.1. Classification (GTDB taxonomy): domain Bacteria; phylum Cyanobacteriota; class Cyanobacteriia; order Cyanobacteriales; family Coleofasciculaceae; genus Allocoleopsis. The sequence goes on along the minus strand of DATNQL010000555.1, from coordinate 6,816 downwards.
CCCGAAAGAACGGCTTCATAAACCTTGTGAACTTGCCGTTGCTGGAACTGCTGACTGAGTTGACGATAAGTTTGTCGATTACGTGCTAGCAAGAGGATACCCGACGTGTCTTGATCCAATCGATGCACCGCCATCATTGCCATGCCATCCGGCAACCAATGACGCAAGCGACTGAGGACACTATCAAAGGTATGGCTATACCGTCCAGGTACCGAAAGTAGCCCTGGGGGTTTGTTTACCGCCATCAGCCATTCGTCTTCATAAACAATGGGTAAAGAAACCTCTCCCCTACCCTCCTTAGTAAAGCTCCAGTTCTGCAAGGAGAGGGTATCATTAAATCGCCCCTTTTTAAGGGCTGGGCTACGGTGTACATACAAGTCTTTCTCGCCCCCTAAATCTACGCCAGGTGCTCTACTTGGGGAGACCCCAAGACCGCACTGGCTCCCCAATTCTGGGGGACTTTGAAACTCCGGTTCCCCCCAAAGTTGGGGGGCTAGGGGGGCAAAATGCAGCATTTGCGACTGAGAAGCGAGATGTTTGTACAGGGTAGCCTTTTTCAGGGGGGGCTGGGGGGGATCGAAGAGCGTTAAGGATTTAGATTTCAATCCCGACAGCAGAAATCCCATCAAGGGCTGACAGCGTTCTGCACAAGCGCCATAGAATTCTCCCTGAGCTTTATCTCCAGAGGACTCTCCCCACCAAAACTCCGCCATTGCCAGGGGTTTTAGTCCCTGTGTTGCCGCATAGTGGAGCAGCTTGGGGGCACAACAGTCTCCTGTGCCCGTGGGCATCGAGCCTCCTGGCATCAATTGCTGCAACGAGAAAGATTGCCCTGAAAAGTTAGTCAAGCGGTAGGCAGCGTGCATCTGAGCCTGCAATTGGCGAGATAGGGTTTTACGCTGTTGTTTCAGTTCCCGAATCCGGGCATCTGCCGCTTCAATTTGCTGCTGGAGGGGTTGCAATATCTGATTTTGTTGACGTTTGAGTTGCCGTCGCTCAATTCCCTGCCGACGACTTTCTTCATCCAGTTGTGCGAGGGCAAGAGTCAGTGTTTCTCCTGTGAGTGTTTCGCAGAATATCTGACGTTTTTGGTGTCGTTGGTGCTTGCTCTCACGATGGCGATCGCTCATTTGTTGCAATTGTTGCTCAAACTCGCGAGATAGCGTTTCGTACTGTTGCCGTTCTGGAAGTTGCTTGACAGCAATCAGTTCCTGCTTGATAGCCTCCAACTCAGCCAACGTTCGGGCTTCTTCTAGAGCAACATGATGGCGTCCTGGAATCGGCGGAACCCAACCCTCTACGATGCTGTGACCGTTTAAAAGACCCGAAAAAGCTTTGAGTATCCGTTGTTCGCCATCAGGCCGTTCAACCAGCAGTATTCCATACATCTTGCCTTCATGGGAATAACGGTCATTGTTGGCAAGGTGCTGCATTAAATTTTTTGCGATCGCTTCTGCCATTGGGGTGCGGGGCAGTTTCAATCGCTCACCGGTTTGAGGACAACGTCCTTCATAGTAATAGCTCACAGATGATTGGCGGACAGCCGCACCGCCGTCAATAAAATCTGAAAGTGGATGAAGAACCACCATACTCATTATTTGCGATCGCATTTTTGAAAAACTAACTCCCTCCCCTTAATAACTGGAACTTTAGTGAGGAGAGGAGAGGGTTGCCGGAGCCAAAGGTGAGAATGGGGTCGGAGGTATTTTTACAAGAAGTCTATTATCCTTTAACGACAATAAGCTAAATTGCTGTTTGGCTCTGTCACCAAACCATTGGAGACCCAACCCTTGACAGGTAAGGCAACTTCTACCCAATTCCGATTCTCAGCTTTTGTGACTGTGGCAGGATTGCTGGTAAGGGTGACTCTTCCCAGATAACCTACTCCACCAATCTGCGGAGATGTGGTCGTAGGTTCTCGGCGAATCACCAGACCTTGAGAAGGTCGAACCACTTGACGGCAAAGCTCTTTAGTGGCTGGGATTTCTGTGTTGCCACCACAGGGTTTGAGGTTGATGGCATGTACAAACCCGTTGACTGGCCCACTAATGCGGATAAAACCATCGGCTTCAACTGAAGTACCGGCTAATATCACTTCATCATTGGCGGCGATTAGTCTTAATGCCTCACTCGTGGGGTCAGCTTCCCTGAAAATAGGGATTTGCTGTTTAGCAGCACGGCACTGTCCGACAAGAGAGGCTTGTGCCAGTTTTAAGTTGCCCTCAGAGGGTGTTGTGTCAGTACCCGCCATAGCCGGAGTACTCATGCCGGTGGTGGCGATCGCAATTACAGCCAAAAGATTAATCGGCTTACCCAATTGATTCATCGTTTTCATACAGTTAAGCTGCTCACTCACAGATTCTGGGAACTCATATTCGCAAGAGTTCATACTGCGAGATTATGACACGGCGGAGCTCATTCAAATATCGTTGTTTTGAGATGTTGTCAACTTCCGGTGGAATGAGTAGCCCCCGAACTCCCCAACTTTGGGGAAACGGGTGTGGTCATCAGTGGTTGGTTGAGACTGACACGGGGACGCGGGGACGCGGAGAGAGTTTCTGGACATCACCAACTCGTTTTGACCGCACCATGGGGAAACAGAATTAAAATCCCTCAGAGAGGGGGCGGGGGCAAGTGCGTCAGTCCTATAGGGATTAGGTTGTGGACACTTTACGAATGAGCGATCGCATCAGCTTACCAGGAACGGGCGCAGGTAGGAGAGGACTCCATTCGCTGATGTGGCAAAAGCGGAGGGCGCAGAGGGCGTGGACGATGGTAGTTACGGTTGTTTTGGAGCCGATAACTAAAATTTGCCCAGATTCTGGTTCTGGGTTAGGTGGAGTGGGGATGGAGGCGGGGGCGGTTTCTTCGGTTTCTGGCAGAGAATCTTTAAACATAGGGCATTTTTTGAGTCAGAGCAGTGTCACCGCAATGGCAACATCATAATTCTACCTGAATGTCACCGTAATGGTGACATTTACCTTGTCATACGCCTCTGACAAAATCTGAGCATGGGAAAGGCAGGCAACGCATTAAAACAAGTACTGGAAACCTATGACATTAGCCAAAACAAGCTGGCAGTCACGATGGGAATTTCACGGGCAAATGTCCATCGCTGGGTGCACGAGCAAAGAGATCCAGCAGGTGATGTGATTGTAGAAATCAAGAATGCACTCAAGCAGCTAAACCCGGATGCGGCGGAGGATTTTGCCCGGTTATTCTTAGGTGATTGAGATTGATGATAGGGAGCAAGAAGGATCGCACTTGTGATTCTTTTAGCCGTCTATCAATGCCTGAAACCGTCCATCTTCTCGAATGCTGTCAATTTTTGAGTCGGTTCTTGCCATCTGCCCAAATCCAAAAGCTCATTGCTCCACAGAGTCCAGGCTAGGTGGTCGTCGGGGTGGTGTCCCATTTATTTAATGCACTGTAGGGGCGAAGCATTCGGACGATTAATTTTGCTACTTGACCAAGATTTTTATTTCCGAATGCTTCGCCCTTCCCCCTAGCAGCCAGGGCGAATTTGCCCAAATCTAACCCATGACCTGAAAAAACTTTCCGGATACACCAACAAACCTCTGAAAGAAGAAAAATGAAAGGTTAGATAAAACAAGTTATATGCCTGACTATCAATGGAAGCTGAGCATCGTAGAGCGCAACCTCTCGCTCTCTAATTGGATGAAGCTGATGCCAGAAGCGCAAGAGCAAATGTTAGAAGAAGCTGACGAATTGATCGGGAATGTACCTCTACTAGATAGTCAGCGGTTGCTTACATTACTGAAAACACTCCAAGACCATACAAAAGAACAAACCCATGACAAAATCATCCAGATTTTGCATCAGTCCAATTCCCAGTTCAGCCATTCATGGGAACTGAATCTCCAAAACAACCACCTCTCAGCCGATGTTCTACAGCTAGACTCATGGGCATTCCTGAAATCCGTCAGTTAGGGCAAGGGAAAAAGAGCATCATATTCATGTCCGGTTTAACACCCATCGTTAAGATTGACGCGGAGACACAGGGACACGGGGACGCGGAGAGCTTTTGATGATGGGTAATTAGACGGACATGATATCAATCGCAGATTACTCCTTCCCTCTGAACATGACTGATACTTAAAGCGCTCTTTTTACAATGCCTTCACACAAAAAGGGCGCTTTCTTGACAGCTTTTTCACATTCAGTCTCTACATTAGGAAAAGGTATCGGAATGTTATACGAGACAAGCAACATGCCTGACTATCAATGGACGCTGACTATTGTAGAGCGCAACTTGTTGCTCTCTAATTGGGTGAAGCTGATTCCAGAAGCACAAGAGCAAATGTTATGGGAGGCTGACAGCTTAATCGAAAATTTGCCTCTACTCGATAGGCATCGGTTGCTCATATCCCTTGAAATGCTGCAAGAGCATACAGAATCAAATTTAAAACAACAGATTCAGCACATTTTAAGTCATCGGGTCAGCTCCAATATTAGAGAATCCCTTGAATTAAGTCTTCAGAATGCTAATTTATTGTTCATCTAAATTGCATATTTAATCACTTCCTCCAACTGAAACTCCAGCGAACACCTCTTTGCTTGTCGCTGGAGTTTTAGTGAGGAAATGATTGAGGGAAAAGGAAAGGTTAGGTTTAGGCAGCAGAAGCCAGAATGCCCTGACTCCACTGATCCAGATCCGCCAAAGCGCGATCGCGATACACCCCATATCGCTCTTGCTTATTCTTAATTCGCACCGACAATGGAGGCAAAATCCCGAAATTCGGTGGCATCGGTTGGAAATGCTTGGGCGAAGCCGAACTAATGAACTCAATCAACGCACCCATCATCGTCGTTGTCGGCAGCATAACCGGTTCCAATCCCAATACTAGCCGCGCCGCATTCGTCCCCGCTAACCAACCCCCAGCCGTCGCGGCGGTGTAGCCTTCTGTCCCCACCAGTTGACCGGCTGCCAGCAACGTCGGGCGCTTCTTAAATTGCAGCGTCGGATGCAATAACTCCGGCGCATTCAAAAACGTGTTACGGTGCATGACGCCCATCCGCACAAACTCGGCATTTTCCAAGCCCGGAATCAGCCGAAAGACTCGTTTCTGCTCACCCCAGCGCAAATTCGTCTGGAATCCTACCATATTCCACAACTGACCTGCTTTATCTTCTTGCCGAAGTTGTACCACCGCATAAGAGCGATCGCGCTTTTGGCTTAAGTCTTCTGCTAATTGCTCTTTCGTCCTTGGGTCAAATAATCCCACGGGCTTCAAGGGGCCGTAGCGCATTGTATCTTCGCCCCGACGTGCCATCTCTTCAATGGGCAGACACCCTTCAAAGAATTTGGCGGTTTCTTGCTCAAAATCCTTCAATTCAGCCTTTTCGGCGGCACAAAGTTCCTGCCAGAAGTGGAGGTACTGTTCCTTGTTCATCGGACAGTTGAGATAAGCCGCTTCACCTTTGTCGTAGCGTGACGCCATAAAGGCAATATCCCGGTTGATCGATTCCCCCACGACAATTGGGGATGCCGCATCAAAAAAGCTAAAGTATTCCATGCCTGTGAAGCGCTGCAAGTCTTCTGCCAAAGCCGGTGTTGTCAGGGGGCCACTCGTCAGCACCACCACGCCCTCTGGGGGAATCTGGGGCACTTCTTGCCGACGTAACTCAATTAGAGGATGACTTGCCAAGGTTTCGGTCAATTCATGGCTAAACACAGCCCGGTCTACCGCCAGTGCTCCACCCGCCGGGACAGCATGTTCATCGGCTTTGCGGATAATAATCGAACCCAGGCGACGGAGTTCTTCGTGTAATAAACCAGAAGCGCGATCGCTCGATTGAGCACCAAAGGAATTACTGCACACCAATTCCGCCAATTCCCCCGTGTGATGGGCCGGACTTTGCCTCACGGGTCGCATCTCGTGCAGCACCACTGGCACACCCGCCTGGGCAATTTGCCACGCCGCTTCTGTACCCGCTAACCCACCACCGATGACATGAATCACACTTTCCACCATGATTTCTCCACAATTCCACCCTCCAAAGGTAGCCGGATTATCGAATCACAAGCTGACTTTTACCCGGACTTTCACCTTGGGTGCCACTATACTTCCAAAACCATTAATCTTCCGATTCTTCAATCATCGCCGGGTCGATTAAGGTCACATCCAATGGATCGATTGGCCCCGATTTCCCGGTTTCTCGCTTGAGGCGATAATATTTAGCCGTTACTCTGGGGTCAAACGTCACCATATCTTCATTTTCTAAATTGTGGGCAGGAACTTTGTGACCATTAATCAAAATGCCGTTAGAACTCACCTGACCTTTAAGGTCGCCATCCACAATTCGATAATAGTAGCTGCCATCCTCTCGCTGACGTCTTACCAATGTGGCATGTCGGCGAGACACAAAGAGTGAATACAGGCGAATATCACAATTGGGTGCTCTGCCGATTGAATACACCTCCCCTCCCAAGGGAAATTCTCGGGGTCCTTTGTCGTCTTGTACAATCAACCAGTGTCCTTCTTGCGGTTCCGAAGGCACGACCGTCTCCTTACTGAAACCAGTGGGAGGACTATTGAGTGAGGATGACTGAGATTGAGATGCTTTAGCTTCAGGCATTTTTCGTATATCCTTGGCTTTATGAGAATGGAAAAAGAAACGTTAAGTAAGTTTTAGTGACTTTGAGGTTATTTATATAGAAGAAATTCGATGAACTCACTAAGGTAAACCATGAAGTGTGATTAGCATAGAGCCATTGTTGCCAATCGGAGGATTAAGGTCGTGGTGATGGTGGATAACGTTCAGTGTGGCATTCACATCCGATGATTCCCTTCG
>DATNQL010000554.1:0-2027 GCA_036704025.1 Stenomitos sp. | reverse complement strand
CTGAGGGGATGGAATTGCACCATCACGGTAATCAAATTATCAAGGTTCATTTTCAGCCGATACGAGGGGCTGAGTTCCTTGTCCCGTGTAGTGTACACTTCAGAATAAATTCCTCCGTTTGGACGAGAACGAATCGCACCTGGTGATCTATTTTTACATTTGTTTATGCGGTGTTGCTGTGTTTCTAGTCGAGGAGTGGCTTGTGTCCAGCAAGATTTTTACTTATTAGTGCAATATTTGCCATTCGTAAAGACTCATCAACTTTGGTAAACGGTTTGTACCCGCTATGAGAGGCTATGTTAGTTTAAATATATGGACATCGAACTCCCGACAAACAACCGGAGACAAACCAATCTAAAGGGCATAGATGCGATGTTCCCGATCTGTGACCCGACCGCAGCAGAAACCGGCCAACGATAGATTCAAGGGGCTAAATGCTAGGGCAACCTAAGCCAGCCAAACGAAGTGTAGAACGACACAACTATGTTGGAAAAAGTAAGGTAGAGCTGTGAGAGTTGTAAACCTTAGTAATTAGCAGTTGATAGTCAATCTCAAAGTTAACTTGTTGAAAAATCAAACATTCGTACTTAGATGGGTCTAGCGGTTAATTGGCTAGACCCATTAAGTTTTAAGCCCAGACATTTCTAAGTCGATGGGTTTTTTGCGTTTTTATGGATGAAACAAGCTTGTAGGAGTTTCGTAAGTACCTGAGAAGAGATGAGCAAGGGTCGCTAATTATCCGTAACCAAAGAAAAACAAGCCCTCAGTTTTCGCTAAAGCCTTACAATTAGGTGTGAAATGTAACTAAAACTACACGAAAACAGAGATTAACTATGGCGGAAAAGACCTTGTCATTCAATGTTCCGAGCATTGTCTGTGATGGCTGCGCTAAGGCTATTACGGATGAGATTCTCACTCATGAGTCAGCAGCTAAAGTCAATGTGGATGTACAAGCGAAGACAGTGAGTGTGGAAACTGATGCGTCCGAAGAATCCATTAAACAGATGATCACGGCTTTGGGCCATACAGTAAGCTGAGCAGGTTAGAAACACTTGATCAGCCTGGATATTCAATAAGCTTTGTGTTTAACTCCCATCCCTCCACGTTTCCGTGAGGGGTGGTGTTCTTTTATGAGTGTTCATACATATAGCGTGTAATCCACGGAAATGGCGCACTTAGACGAGAATGGTTCCCAACCGACACCAGTTTGCCAATCACCTCTATTTTTATTTGCACTCATAAGTGCTATCATCATTTTTTTTCAAACTCTCTAATTTACACCGAGGCAATGCTTTAGCTCGCCTAAGCTACGTAGAACCATGGACGCTTCTATCTTAGTGGTTGGAAATGATCAGTTTCTCACCACAATTGTTAACCAGATTGGTAGCATTATGTCTGGCACGGTCGAGGCGTCCTCTGCGCTTAATGAGGTGATACCCTTAATTCGGAGCAAACAACCTGCTATTTTGATTTTGCAAGCATCGCAACTGGGTTGTTTAGAACTCTGTCATCAAATTAAGGAACAGGTTCAGTTAGGCTGGACGTACTGTATTGTGGTAGATTACCAGCCTGAGATCAGCGTTGATGAAATGTCATTAGACCCGCATCAAGAGTTGATATCTTGTGGTCAAGCTTTGGAACATGGTGCAGATGCCTACTTACGGCTGAGTGCAGCTCTTGCTTATGAAGAAACTCGCTTGCTGAAGGCACAAATTCAGGCCGGTTTACGAGGAGTGCGATTTTATCGGGAAGTTATGCAGACCAATGACGTATTATCAACCATGGCGTTAGCCGATCCATTAACCGAACTCAGCAATCGTCGAGCGATGGAATGGGAGTTACCTCGACAAATTCATAATGCTCGTGCCGAATCGACGCCGTTGAGTCTCGTCATGCTGGATGTGGACTATTTTAAATCGGTGAATGACACTTACGGGCATCAAGTGGGCGATCGCGTTTTGCAATTGCTGTCTGCTCGTCTGCGACATAACCTACGCTTTCAAGATACTCTCTTCCGTTATGGTGGC
>DATNQL010000553.1:0-3312 GCA_036704025.1 Stenomitos sp. | reverse complement strand
GGTGACTGCGGTAAAAACGCCACAGGAAGGGGAAATAGTTATTCCCCGCACAAGCTAAATGAGCCTCACACTCCTCTAAAACTTGGTCGCATTGCTCACCTATCACTTCATCCATTGCCGCGAATCGGTCAGGAATCTCCCCATCACTCTTGTAAGCTAATGCCAAATCTCTTAAGGTAGTAATTAAGCGGTCTGTTCTAGATAAATGCTCTTGACGATACTGTTCCAACGCTTCCTTGCCTAAGCTGTGAATCTTGAGCATTCGCTTGATAAACATTTCTGCCAAATCATCAAGAGTCCGGGCTTTCTTCTCAGCTAACAATGATGCAGCTAGAGTATAACGTTTATAGGGTTCTAAACTTTTCATTCGAGCTGCATCCAAAGTCATTGCTTCGGCGGCAAAATGCTTAACCTTGACATCAGGAATATCCGCTAACGCTGGACAATTTACGTTCAGTTCATCTAACCATTGCAAACGCCATACTAGCTCTTGCAGATGCTTGAGCATGGGTTTACCTGGGTCAAGTTTTAGTTCATGCCAGAGTGTTTTGGGATGCAGCGGCTCTAGTTCAAACAAGGAATCTAGACGAGCGCGAGCCTCAACATCTAAACACGCTGCTACTTCTTGGTAGAATGTCCGTTCCACAGTAGTTCTGACTCGTTTAGCGACTCGTGCTAAAGTGTTGAAAACGGGCAGTTCGTACTGTTGGCGGACTAATTCTTCGATCGCCACATTAATCAAGTCAGCTAAATCATTCTTAGAGAAAGCTGCTTGTGCCATTGATTGGACAATTACCCGTCTGGCCGCTGCGCCATAGGGCTTAATCTTCAGATAGTCCCGAATCAAAGATAAATGCCGCCATCTTGTCCCCGATGTATCGTAACCGACCAGCACTTGTGGGGACAGAGCTAATTGGGCGCTCTGGGCAATGTGCTTGATAATGGGCGCAGGAACACTCTTAACTAAAACAAAGTACCCCAGTCTCTGAAACGTTTTGAGCAACACTAGAAACCCGAGTTGGGCGACAGCACCTCTGGTATAACGGTGAGCCAGCTTTAGTTCTTGAGGGGTTGGGGTGTAAACTTCTTGAAGTTCTCTGGATGTAACTTGGCTTTTGAGTCGGGGATAGGCAGTTTCAGCAATACTTGGCACCCAGAAAGTTCTCCTCACACATTACGTAAGCCCAATTAGCTTACTGGAGTAGTGCTGTGTTTGTAAGGCTTGCCGCAGTAGGGACAGAACCTAAACTTGAGAGACACAATGGGTTCATGGCAACTAGCACAACGGTTGAGCAAGCGCTCCCCGCAGGCAAAGCAATACTTGGAACGAACATCAGTCCACATCGAGTCGGGTGGTGTTCCTGGAATCCAGCACTTAGGGCAGAACTTCAAGACTTGCTGGCTTTGGATAGGAATGCCCTTACACACTGTCTCTAAGTATTGTGAGGGAATAGACAGAGCATAGGCTAATCCTCGGAGCGTCTTGTGATTGAGTCGAGTAGTTTTGCCCCTTTCAATCTTGCCCAGACTTTGCAGATGAATGTTCGCTCGGTTAGCTAGTTCCTTTTGGCTCATCTGAGAAGCTGTTCGCAGTCGTCGCAGGTAATCAGCCAAAGATTCATGGGGTTCAGGGGTGCTAGCCATCTTCTTAAATCGGTCAAAAAAGCTACTCAAAAATTTTTAACCAACTGGCAAAATTTTTTGGTGAGAAAAGCTATATTTCTGGCTTTAACTTGTCTCCTTTATTAGTTACGGTTGCTACAGAATTTTTAGAGCGTCAGGGGCTAGCTCCGTCCACGGTTCGTTCTTACGAATTAACGCTGCTTCCCCTGCTGAAAGAATATGGTTGCCTGCCGATAGAATTGCTCACTCTTGAATACCTACAAAATTATCTCAACAATCTTAAAGATATTAAATACACAACCCATAACCGTCATCAAACGATTATTAATGCTTTGTTCAATTTTGCTGTGAGTCTTGGCTACATTAAATCCAATCCAATGGCTAGACTTTCTTGGAGGAAGCCAGAGGCAGCTAAAAGAGAACATCTTCCCGATGAGCCAGTGCATTATCTCACGAGTGAGCAGCTAAAAACGCTATATCATTTGGTGTCTAGCCATCCCCGTCTCAACGCTATCGTTCACCTGCTCCATCGCACAGGAGCCAGAATTGGTGAGCTTTTGGCACTTGATTTAGATGATGTAGACTGGGGAAATCGCAAGTTTCAGGTGATTGGGAAAGGTAACAGACAGCGTTGGTGTTTTTATAGTCAAGACGCTGAATATTCCCTGTCAAGGTATGTTCAATACTATAGATACTCGAGCTGTGAGGCTCTGTTTACAGCCCAGCATCCTTTGACAAAAGAAGTCACTCGTATAAGCTACCAAACCGTTTATAGAGATTGGACTTCCTTGACTCATCAAAGTTCTCTCCTCAAGGAAACTCGCTTACACGATTTGAGACATACTTTTGCAACAGAACGAGTGGGGCTGATGGGCATTGAGGAATTGAGAGCTTTGCTAGGTCATCAAAATATTCAGACTACCCTACGCTATCAGAAAGTTACCTCAGCACGAGCTGAAGAAGTAGCCCAAAAAGCTTTAAAAGTCTTAACAAAAAACGACTCCCAAAAAGCTCCTTGAGTTAAAAAGTGAAGGGCAACGCGAGTTGTTTGTAAAGTTGTCTTTTACGGGAAACTGAAGAGTAGTCACACTACTCTTGATCAGAGGAATGAGAGTTCATCCCTGAACGTTGAGGCTGAAACCCAGACCCAGTAAGGGATTTGCCTCAAATGGCGGAATTTTTCACGAATCGTTGCAATACGCCTTATCCGGTCTGTTGCTCCCAATACATTGAAGAATGTTAAAACTTCTTTGACGGTAATCGCACTCACCATCGATACATTTTTTCCCCGTTTATGGGGACGAGTTCCCGTCGCTCTTTTCCCCTTCAAGGCACGGGCATACAGCCTCACCATGCCTAGGTTTACCCCCGCTTCATCAATGAAGACTAAGTTCTCGGCTGGGATATCTCGAATCTTTTCCCAGAATTCTTCCCTCAGCTTGAGGACTCGCTCACTTTCTTTTTCGTCGGGATGTAATGTTTTTTTTTACTGTCATCTTTAATCTTTGGGTCATTCTCCCCATCGTTGCCCGACTCAGGCTGACTTCGGTTTTTTCTTGGAACAGGTTACACAGTTCTTCTAGCGTCGCATCGTTATTCGCTTCGATCACTTCGGCTAGGCTGACTAGTTGAGAGTCTGTCAGTTTGAGTTTTACACCTCCGGCAAACGGCTTCGCGGCAATTTCTCCA
>DATNQL010000552.1:0-2778 GCA_036704025.1 Stenomitos sp. | reverse complement strand
ACCTTCAACCTTTCATCTTGAATCTGACAAACCTTCAACTTTTAAAATTACTGCCCGATTCTTAGCAACTTCCCTTAAAAACGAGGAGAGGACACTTTTTCATGACCCTTGCAGCACCTGAACCTTTAAATTTTGAGTGTGAAACTGGCAATTACCACACATTTTGCCCAATTAGCTGCGTAGCTTGGCTATATCAGAAGATTGAAGATAGTTTCTTCTTGGTCATTGGTACCAAAACTTGCGGCTATTTCCTCCAGAATGCAATGGGGGTGATGATTTTTGCAGAACCCCGCTACGCGATGGCGGAGTTGGAAGAGGGGGATATTTCGGCACAACTGAATGATTACGAAGAACTGAAGCGGTTGTGCTTGCAGATTAAACGCGATCGCAACCCTAGTGTAATTGTCTGGATTGGCACCTGCACCACGGAAATCATCAAGATGGATTTGGAAGGCTTGGCTCCTAAACTGGAAGCTGAGCTTGGGATTCCCATTGTTACCGCTCGTGCTAACGGGTTAGACTATGCCTTCACCCAAGGGGAAGACACCGTTCTGGCGTCGATGGTGCACAAATGCCCCGATAAGGCTCCTGTCGTGGAAGCGGATAAAGAAGAGCGGAATGCCATTTCCAAACTCCTCAACTTCGGACGCAAGAAAGAAGAAGTGGTTGCCGAACAGTCAGAGTATGTCGATCATCCACCATTGGTGTTGTTTGGTTCTCTGCCTGACCCTGTTGTGACCAACCTAACCCTAGAACTGAAGAAGCAGGGAATTAAAGTTTCTGGTTGGTTGCCGGCGAAGCGTTATACTGAATTGCCCGTAATTGAAGAAGGGTATTATGTCGCTGGTGTCAACCCCTTCCTTTCCCGTACTGCAACTACCTTAATGCGTCGCCGCAAGTGCAAACTGATTGGCGCACCCTTCCCGATTGGCCCGGATGGTACTCGTGCTTGGATTGAAAAGATTTGCTCGGTGTTCGGAATTGAACCGAAAGGACTGGAAGAACGGGAAGCGCAAATCTGGGAGAATTTAGAAGACTACATCAAGCTAATTCGCGGCAAGTCAGTCTTCTTCATGGGTGACAACTTGCTGGAAATTTCTCTAGCACGTTTCCTAATTCGTTGCGGTATGACGTGCCATGAAATTGGCATTCCTTATATGGATAAGCGCTATCAAGCGGCTGAGTTGGCATTACTTGAAAAAACTTGTCAGGAAATGGGTGTCCCAACTCCAACGATTGTGGAAAAGCCAGATAATTACAATCAGATTCAACGGATTAAAGAGTTGAAAACTGATTTGGTCATCACGGGGATGGCTCATGCTAATCCATTGGAGGCACGAGGTATTAATACCAAGTGGTCGGTTGAATTTACCTTTGCTCAAATTCACGGCTTTACGAATGCGCGGGACATTCTGGAATTGGCAACTCGTCCGCTACGTCGGAATAACAACCTCAAGGAATTGGGTTGGGAGAAGTTGGTGAAGGAAGAAGCGAAGGTTTAACCTCTCCCCCTACCCCTCTCGACCTTTTCCTAATCCTCTCCTACAAGCAGAGGGAACAGGAAGAAATTAAATTTTTGGGTTGAGAGGGGGGTAAGAAAAAAGTCTCTTCTCAATTGGCAATATATAGGGGCGATCGGATGCGCGATCGCTCTTTTATTTTATAAACCGCAAAGAAGTGATTGCCACTTGAGTGAGGGAGCGCTCTTACCTAATGTATTGGTTATTTCATTGTTCTGATAACCAGTCAGGATGGATAACACTCCATTCTGCGACCAAAAACCCGGTTTTTTAGTACTACGATAGTAGGATTAATCTAAGATTGTTAGCATAAAACAGTTTGGTTTACGTAAGTCCTGACTATATGAATACAACACTCTCTCAAAATGAAAGCCGTGAGATGCTGAAGTGGCTGAACCGCAACCGCCGGATGTTGTTAGACTTATATCGAAATCAATATATTGCTTACAAGGCTAATCAATTAATTGCTCATAGTGAAAATTTGCGTGAAGTTTTGGACTGAGCTGAGGCTTCAGGAGAGCGTTTTGCAATTTACTTAGTTCCACGACGTACTGCTTCTATCCAAATACTGCAAGTCCAGCCGCCTACCATGGTAGATAGTACTATATAAGTATAAGTTCATAAGTGCGTTATCCAACAAGCTGCCATTGACTGATTACCAGCAAGGGATAAAAAAGAAAACGAAGCCTGTTAATCTAAAGGAGTAAATTCTGTGGTAGAAAAGCTAGAAATACTGACAAAATTTGTCAACCAAGACATTGACATCGACGAAGATAAATTGAGCGAGTTAGAGGAAGAAGAACATGACAATGAAGAATATGAAAAAGACCAAATTATCTATGACCCTGACAAAATTAACATTGTTACTAGAGAACCAACAATTGAGCAATTGCTGAGAAGAATTAATGAGGAGGCTCTTGATTTAGCACCTGATTTTCAGCGTCATGCAAATATATGGAAACCTGACGCTCAAAGCAGACTAATTGAGTCAATTATTATTCGGATTCCACTGCCAGCATTCTACATAGATGCAACTGATGAAGATAAATGGTTAGTGGTAGATGGCATACAAAGATTATTTGCTCTGAAGCGGTTTGTTAGCGATAAGACACTTAAACTAAGTGGACTAGAGTATCTCACCAATCTTCAGGGCAAAACCTTTGAACAAATAGGACGTAGATACCAGCGTCGTATCGAAGAAACTCAAGTTACGGTCTATCTAATTGACAGAGGTACACCGCCTGAAGTTAAATACAAT
>DATNQL010000551.1:0-10487 GCA_036704025.1 Stenomitos sp. | reverse complement strand
AAAACCTTACTGTACCAGCAATATCCCTTCTGCCTTCTGACTTGAAAGTGGGGTGTGGGGTGTGGGGTGTAGGGTGTAAGGGAGGACTATTTTCATTCATGGCTGTGAAATTTTTTCATCGGGACTGCCTTCTGACTTTTCACGTCATGTGGAAAAGTTCACGAAAAACCTAACCCCCTAACCTCCTCACTAAAGCTCCGGTTCCCTACTAGGATACTGCTGGCGAATGGTGGGTCTGACCCCTCACCCCAACGATTGTGTAGGGTTTAGCAGACAACGCTAAATAATGCGATCGCCTGCTGAAAGCATTAATTTCTCGTTGAATTGAGGGGTGGTACCCCTGATTCGCCAGCGGTATCCTACAAGGAGAGGGGAGCAATTGAAATTAGCTCTTTGAATGCAACTCCGTATCAGGCTTATAAAGCAATGTTGCCAGCATCAACCAACAGAGTGTCCCCAGTCATGAACATCGCTAAATCACTCGCACAAAATAAAGCGACTCGTGCCACATCGTCAGGAATACCTACTCGACCCAAAGGCAACATCTTACCCACTTGCTCCTCTGGATCTCCGCCTACAACTTGGCTGAGCTGCTTTTTCACAGCAGCGGTTCCATCAGTCACCATGTAAGTTGGTGCTAACGCCAGTACCCGAATCCCGTATTGGCCCAATTCAACAGCTAGACTCTTGGTTAAGCCGCGCACCCCATGCTTAGCAGAAATATAGTGAGTGAGCATGGGGCCACCTGAGCGAAATCCCTGAGTTGAAGAGAGATTAATAATTACCCCACCGTTGCCAGCATCCCGCATTCGTTTTGCCGCTTCACGAGAGCCGTAGAAAGCACTGGACAAATTTGCATCTATTGTTTCTGACCACTTGTCGTCGGTTACCTCCCAAAGGGGCTGAAATTTGGAGACACCTGCGTTGTTTACCCAGATATCAAGGCGTCCAAACTCTGAGCTTGCCCGGTCAGCTAATGCGCCGAGTGCCTGGGAGTCTGTTGCATCAGCAGATACACCGATTGCTGTGCCACCCAGATTTTTAATCTCCTCGGCTGCTGCCTTTGCTCCTTCCTCATTGCGAGCCGTGACAAATACCGCAGCCCCCACTTCGGCAAGTCGCTTGCAGATAGCGAAACCGAGACCGCGAGAACCACCAGTTACAACAGCAACACGACCTTTTAGTGAGATGAGTTCTGCAATACTTTTGCTTGATACGTCTGCGATCGCCATAGGTTTCTGGTTTGTTATGAGTTTGTAATGTAATGTAACTAGATCATGAAGTTGAGTTTAGCGATCGCACCTATGGATAGTATTTTCAATTCTTGCAAAAATTTCTTTTCAAAATCTTGCTCAAAATTCACAAAGAAAAATGTATAAGTCAAGAGCCAGAAGACAGAAGATTTTTGGTATCAAAACGAACAAAATCTTAACCCTAACAGTGGGTAAGGTTGCCTTAAATCCTGACTCCTGACTTATTTCATAGCGAGTTTCTGTAAGCCTTCGGTGTCGTTGCGGTATGCTTGCGAAACAGCGTCGTGAAGTGACTTTGACTGGCAAAACCGACGCGATATGCAATTTCTGCGATCGCTAAATTTCTGTCTGCCAATAAGTGTTTTGCTTTATCAATCCGCTGCTTAATTAAGTATTGGTGTGGTGGCAGCCCTGTTGCTTGTTTGAATGCTCGTGCAAAGTGATACGGACTCATCCCCACTAAGGCAGCAATTTCAGCGAGGGTTAAATCCTTATCCAGGTTCTCGTTAATATACTCCGTTGCACATTGCAGCTTATCTTTAGGAAGACTACCAAAATCAGCTAAGGCGTTTTGACCAGAGGTAGAATAATGTCTAACTAGGTGAAGACAGAGAGTATTGAAGAGAGATTCAGCATAAACTCGACTACCTAAACCTTCAGATTCGAGTTCTGACTTCAGCGCCAAGCCTAAGTGTTGAATGAGGGGGTCGCGTGTTTTATGCTGTTGAACAATTTCAACAAAGTCTGTATCAATTAAGTCAGAAGCCGCATGAGCAACAAGCGTGGGTTCGAGATGGAGGAGGAGGTATTCGCCTGGGTTTTGCCAGGAAGTTCTTTGATAGCCATTGATAATGATATCGCCATAACGCAAGCGATCGCGCACCACCCGTCCCTTAACTCGCCGCTCATACTTAGCTGTTTTTCCCAAGTAAATACTGACACTGTGCCTTACCAAGTCCTGTTCAGGAGTCTCTTGAGCGGGTTGATAATGATGTTCGAGAACAAGGCCATTCCACCCAGCATTTTCACTGGAAAGAAGGGGTGCATGAACAAGGAAGTTGGTGGGAAAACTATTGGCAATGGTTAAATCATCGGCTGAAGTATTCTCGTCGGGCATCATGACTCTGTGGCTGCTGCGCGATTGCTCATTCGCCATAAATTCTATGATGCGAACGCGCACTTCAGAGACGAAACCCATTTGCGAACAGTCGTTGGGAGCATGTCATCTTTGTCAGCCCTTACCTACCATTCGCCAGCAGTATCCCACTAGGGAAGGGGAAAAATCAAAGCCTCTCTGGGCTAAAAAAATAAATCCGCTTCCCTCTCCTTTGAGGAGAGAGTTAGCCAGAGGTGGAGAGAGGTTTTCCACATAAGAGTGAAAAGTAAGGACTGGGATAAGTTTAACAACCACAAAATAAGGGCACGAATAGTCGTGCCCCTACTGTATCAATTCACCGCGTAGATGCCTGTGTTAGCGCCGCCTAGGACTGCCGAAGGCTCCTCCTGGTCTGCGCGCAGGACTGCGTGTACCGCTGCCAAATCGACTAGGACTAGTGGTACGGCTGGGGCGCGATTGGTTAGAAGGGCGTAACCGACTAGTACCGTAACCTGAGCCGGTCGAGCGATTGGCGTTGCTGGGTGCTGGACGAACCACCGAGGGTCGGTTAGAGGTGGGTCTCCTTAAGCCTCCAGTTGTACGGAACGTTTGACGATTTCTCACCGCCGGGGGTGGCGTTTGATAGCGAGTTTGGTAGCGATTGACCGCCTCGCTGTAGGTGCTACCGTACCCACCGTAGCCTCTCATCAGTCCCCCAGACTGATACACAGGCGGTACGTAGTAAGTTGGTCTAAATAGCAGACTGCCCAAAGCTTGACCCGCCAAAGCGCCTGCAAAAGGTGCCCAGAAGCCCGATTGTTGACGCACAATTACCGTTTCTTGTTGACCAGTTTGAGGGTTCGTCTGTGTTTCCGTGACGTTGTGGACATATTCAATCTTGAAGTCGGGTGTCAGGTGCATGGCGGCCTGAGAGCCGTTAATTTCCAGATAAGTCTGCTTGCCTTCTGCAACTTCAGCATCCGTCAGACGCGCCATCTGTAAATTTTCCGTGCGGTAAACCGGGGGAGTGCCGGCTGGTGTATTGAGCAACATGATGGAGTACTCTCCATTCGCATCATTGTAAGTTGCCTGTTGCACCGAATACTGACCCTGACTCAACTGGTTGCGAGGGGCTGAAGTATTGTTGCTCTGATTGGGGTAAGACTGGGTTGAGTTTGGGGAACTACAGGCTAAGGTAGTCCAACACAAACTAAGGGATATGAAAACAATTGTGAGTTTACGCCACATAAGTCAAAAGTTAAGGCAGTCCAATTCAGTTATTGCTATGAAACAGAGGAAGGGGGTATCAAAAGACTAAAGACGAGGTGCTACGGAGAGTGAAACCTTCTCGCTGTGTCTTCTCTCCTTATCCCCCTCTTCTTTACAAGGGAACCAGTTCAGGAAAATTGACGATAAGTTGATCATTGGTCAGTTCATCTCCAAACTGAGCTGGGGAAAAATGAACTTGAATCGCTTCGAGTCTTTCCTGATAGTGGAGATTAATCAAGGCTTTCAAACCCGCTTTCAGCGCCTCCATACTGGCTAAATTGGTTTCCAGTTCCGGGACTTCTCCGGTACAGGCGACGGCAATCATCACCACCAAGTTACGCGTCGCCGGCAAGGATAATGGGTCATTCGGCCCAAGCGGTTGATGGTAATCTGGTTCACTGAGGTACCGTTCGGCTGAGTCTGTAAATAACTCATTGACATAGTCTCCGGCTTCACCCTCACTCCAGAACACATCGCCTTCATTCGCGGCTGATTGCCAATAGATGTCGTATTGTAAAAGGTTTTGGCAAATTTCTACCAATCCTTGTCCTAAAACGTCAAGGTCTCCATCTGCGTCAACAGCTTCCCTTGCACTGCGATTGAGAACTCCTAATAGCGGTGCCACTTCTTCACCCGCTAAATGGATAAATAAACGACACACCATATATCGAGTTCGACCACCGAGTTTATTCAGGCGATCGCGCCAAGAATTCATTCACTTCCTCTACTATTAATGCAAACAATTATTAATGTAAATTAAGCCCTATATCTTACTGTAGTCAATGTCTTGTGCCATACCCTCTACCCTCAGATTGACCTCCATGTCAACCCTTGCCGATCCAACCGATACTTAGGGGAGACTCGAGAAATCAACCGCAGAGAATCGGAAACATTCAGCTTTATGCCTGGAATAGAAACATCTGGGCTGTCGTGTTGCTCGCGTCCGGTTTAAGCTTCTAGGCGATTAGAGATTGCGGTTAAAAATATATCCACATTAAACGGTTTGAGAATATAATTATCCATTCCCATTTCTCTAATTTTCTGGAGATTGGTTCGATCCGCACTCGCTGTGAGAAATAGAAAAGGAATCATTGCCGTGGCAGCATCTTCGCGCAGCGCATGTAAAACACCATAACCATCCAGTTCCGGCATCATGACATCACATAAAATCAAATCGGGTTGATATTCTTTGGCTAACCGCACACCCGCGAAACCATTTTCAGCTCCTAAAGCATCGAATCCTTCAATTTCCAGGAGTTCGATCAGATTTTCTCGAATAAAAACTTCGTCCTCAATCACCAAAATCTTTTTCATAATCCGTTCGGCTTTCACTGTAACAAGAGGAAGCAGAGTTCTAAACCTGACCCCAGAGCTAACTTCACTCTTGAGAGGAATCTAACACCTGTCTAAATCCGTAGTGAGCAGATCACTGCGATAGTCATGTATGTAAACAGTATCGCTTGAGCAAGGTGCAAGGGAAGAGGAAAAAACACCATGCTGGAGTGACTTCAAACATGAAGGAATAGAAAATAATATGTTTAATCTCAGTCTTGAAGATAGAGCCAACCGATGAAACGATATTTACTGGTATTAAAGCTGTTCTGGAGTACTGCACTCGCGGCTGAACTTGAATATCGCGTCAACTTTTTGATTGCCACAACCAGCAGCTTAGGCAACCTGATCGGCAGTTTATTCGGGCTATTTCTATTTTACCGTACAGGCTATACCTTTGAGGGCTGGAGCTGGGAGCAAGCTCTCGTCATCCTGGGCATCTTTACCTTACTCCAGGGCTGTTCAGCGACCTTTCTCGTCCCCAACCTCAACCGTATTGTTGAGCAAGTCCAACAGGGAACTCTGGATTTTGTTTTGCTTAAACCCATCAGTAGCCAGTTTTGGCTGTCTACCCGCACCATTTCCCCCTGGGGAATGCCGGATTTAATCTTCGGAGGTGTGCTGATTGCCTATGCGGGCAGACGCCTGGGTTTAGCGACCGAGAATTACCTGTTCAGTGTGATTCCCTTAATGTGTGGCATCATCAGCCTCTATAGCCTATGGTTTATGTTAGGAGCAACGAGTATTTGGTTTGTCAAAATTTATAACGTTACTGAAGTCCTGCGGGGTTTGCTGGAAGCCGGTCGTTACCCGATGGTTGCCTATCCGGCTACGTATCGATTCTTCTTTACGTTCGTGGTTCCCGTCGCTTTCCTAACGACGGTGCCCGCCGAAGTGATGCTGGGTCGAAGTCAGGGGGTTTGGGTGGTTGGTGCTGGGGCTTTGGCATTAGGGTTATTCTTAGCTTCTCGGCTCTTCTGGCGGTTTGCCCTGCGTTTTTATACCAGTGCTTCTAGCTAAACTGGCTTGGGAGAGTTAAGCCGGGGTGATGTGGCTCGAACCACTCCAGGCACAGAGCACACAGAGAATGGAAAGGAGAGGCCATTATAATGCAAACAAAACAGCTTGGTCACACGGGTGTTAACATCAGCGCGATTGGCTTGGGTGGTATGCCCCTATCGTTGAGTAGTAGACCGCCGGAAGCACAAGGGATTGAGGTGATTCATCGAGCACTCGATTTGGGCGTTACACTGATCGATACGGCGGATTCTTATTGTCAGGATGAGTCTGATAAGCACCACAATGAGCGACTGATCCACAAAGCCCTGCAAACCTATGAGGGTGATATCAGTCAAGTGATTGTGGCAACCAAGGGGGGCTTAATGCGCCCCAATGGCAGTTGGACACGCAACGGCAACCCTGATCACTTGCGGGAAACTATTCGGATTAGCTTTGAATCCCTGGGTGGGTCAAAACCCATTGATGTTTGGCAATATCACGCCCCTGACCCAGATTACACGATTGAGGAAGCTCTCCAACCGGCGAAGGAAGCGGTAGAGGGGGGTATGATTCGATTTGTAGGTGTTTCTAACTTCTCGGTTGAACAAATCCAACGGGCGCGGGATGTGGTGGAGGTGGTTTCTGTGCAGAATCAGTACAACCCCTGGTATCGACAGCCAGAAACCGACGGCGTTCTGGAATACTGCGAAGCGGAAGGATTGACCTTTTTCCCCTGGAGTCCACTGGGGGGTAGCCGTCGGGTCAATAGTTTAGAGGAGATTTCTGCGATCGCACAATTAGCTCAGGAAAAAGGAGTCTCTGTCTATCAAATTGTTTTGGCATGGCTACGAGCGAAGTCATCCTGTATTGTACCCATCCCTGGAGCTAGTAAGATATCGAGTATCGAAGACTCAGTTGCCGCTGTTGAGGTTCAGTTATCTCAGGCCGAAGTCACACGCATCGACGCCGGAGGCTAAACCACACAATGATCCAGGATCAAGTCAGGTAACGTTGGCGTCCATTGTATCCTTCCGACTGTATTGTCATTTGTACTCAACATCAGACTAATTCCGCCTTGCTAGGCTAGTGGTTGAACACCACAAGTGTTGCAAAATTTCGCAATCGGATGGCGAATGGTAACCGAGCAAGCCTGGGGCAGGGCACAAGAAGGATTATATGTTGGCATTGTTAGCAAACTGGCTATTAGAACCGTTTATTCCTCATGGACATTGCTACCTTTGGAAACCAGGACTGGTAGCGCTCCATGTCGTCTCCGATGCTCTCATTGCTCTGGCTTACTATTCCATTCCCCTGACGCTGATCTATTTTGTTCGCAGGCGACATGACTTGCCGTTTAGCTGGATCTTTTTGTTATTTGGGGCCTTTATTGTCGCCTGTGGCACTACCCACATTATGGAAGTGTGGACACTATGGCATCCCGACTATTGGTTGAGCGGATTGGTCAAAGCGCTGACAGCGGTTGTCTCTGTCTCTACAGCCGTGCTGTTGGTGCCATTGGTTCCTCAAGCCTTGGCGTTACCAAGTCCGGCTCAGTTAGAAGCGGCGAATCGTCATTTAGAAACAGAAATTCGAGAACATGCAGCAACAGCCATCCAGTTGCAACAAGCTCTCCAACGGTTGACCTTTCATGTCGAAAACTCACCCCTAGCGGTGATTGAGTTGAACCATGAGTTCCGAGTCCAGCGTTGGTCAAAACAAGCGGAAAAGCTCTTTGGTTGGCAGGCAGAGGAGGTGTTGAACCATCGTCTGGATGAAGGGCAATTTGTGTTTGAAGAAGATTTGCCTGTAGTCCAACAAGACATGAGCCACTTACTCGATCGCACTGTACCCTATATTGCCGGGAAAAACCGTAACTACACCAAAGATGGCTCAGTCATTTACTGTCAGTGGTACAACTCCGCACTGTGGGACTCCTGCGGCGAACTGGTATCCATCCTGTCACTGGCTTTAGATGTTACCGAACGTACTCGTGCTGAACAAGCGCTCAAAGAAAGTGAAGCTCGCTATCGAACATTGGTCGAAACCTCGCCTGATGCGATTTCGGTCTGCGAGTTGAATGGTCAACTCCTCTTCTGTAACCGCCAAGTGGCTCTCTTACATGGGTATGAAAGTGAGACAGAACTGCTTGGGCGATTTGCTTGTGAATTAATTGCCCCCGAAAACCGCAGCATTGCCGCTCTATGTCTTCAGAAGGTTCTCAAGCACGGCAGTATCCGAGATGTGGAGTACACCATGCTCAGGCAAGATGGTAGCCGTTTCCCAGCGGAAGTGAGCGCCTCCTTAATTCGAGATGCCCAGGGACAGCCTCAAGCCATTATCGGTCTTGTTCAAGACATCACCGAGCGCAAATCCGCCGAAGACGCGTTGAAAAAAGCCAAAGAAGATTTAGAGGTGCAAGTCGAAGAGCGAACCGCACAGTTGAAGCTGGTGAATGACCATCTCTTGGTGGAAATTCAAGAGCGTGCCCTAGCAGAAGAAGCGCTCCGCAAAAGTGAGGCAAGGCTGAATCAAGCCCTGTTTGCAGCTCAGATGGGGGCTTGGGACTGGGATATGATTAGCGATCGCATGACTTGGTCGGAAGGCGCAGAAACCTTGTTTGGTCTGATGCCTGGAGCCTTAGCGAACAGCTACGATTCTTGTTTAGAATATCTGCATCCGGATGACCGGCCCACGGTGATTGAATCCCTAAGGCGTACCATCGAGACAGGCACCGATTATGATGTGGAATCTCGGTTTATTGAACCCAATGGAACGATTCGCTGGATTGCTAGTAAAGGGGCGTTGATTCGTAACTCGAATGGTACGGCCGTTCGCATGACGGGTACCTTGATGGACATCACCAAGCGTAAGCAGATTGAGTTGGCTTTAGAACGAGAGCGTCAACAACTGCGGCAAATCATCGCCTGTGCCCCCATTGCCATGGCGATGTTTGATACTCAAATGCACTATCTGGCTTACTCTCAAACCTGGATTACAGTGCAAGGCTTGGAGGGACAATCGATTATCGGTCGTAGCCACTATGAGATCTTTCCAGACCTTCCAGATCGTTGGCAAGCTGAACATCAGCGTGCTTTGCAAG
Organism: Stenomitos sp.; assembly: GCA_036704025.1. Taxonomy (GTDB): domain Bacteria; phylum Cyanobacteriota; class Cyanobacteriia; order Cyanobacteriales; family Coleofasciculaceae; genus Allocoleopsis. The sequence goes on along the minus strand of DATNQL010000551.1, from coordinate 1,438 downwards.
GAGAAGTGATCTCAATCAGTGAAGATGTGTGGGAGCGCAGAGATGGGACAAAAGTTTACCTGCGTTGGGCGATTCATCCTTGGTACCATCCAGAGGGTGAAGTGGGCGGCATTGTGATTGCCACGGATCGGATTAACGAGTTGGTAGAGGCACGAGAAGCGGCTTTAGAAGCAGCACGGCTCAAGTCCCAGTTTCTGGCCAACATGAGTCACGAAATTCGCACCCCCATGAATGGGGTATTGGGGATGGCGGGGTTATTGTTGCAGACGCCCCTGACGCCTCAACAGTTTGAATATGCCAGTACCATTCGTAGCAGTGCAGAACACCTGCTAACCGTGATTAACGATATTCTTGACTTTTCCAAACTAGAAGCGGGTGAAATGCAGCTCGAAAACATCGATTTTGAGTTAGATAGCTGCATTGAGTCCGTGGTGGATGTGTTAGCCGCACAGGCTCATGAAAAAGGGCTGGAGTTGGCTCTGTGGATGGCGCGCGATGTTCCCAGATCCTTAAAGGGAGACCCCAATCGCTTACGGCAGATTCTTCTCAATTTGGTGGGGAATGCCGTTAAGTTTACGGATGTGGGTCAAGTCTTGGTTAAAGTATCGGTGAGTCAGGGACTGGCGGCAGAGGAAGAGGCTTGCGAAACTCAATTACCCATGACCCATTCTCCATGCCCCACTCAGCTACGATTTGAAGTGACCGATACAGGCATTGGCATCAGTGCTGAAGACCAAGAAAAACTATTTCAATCCTTTTCCCAAGTCGATGCTTCAACCACGCGGCAATATGGCGGGACTGGATTGGGATTGGTGATTTGCAAGCAATTGGTGGAGTTGATGCAGGGTGAAATTGGTGTCGAGAGTTTGTTAAATCAGGGTTCTCAGTTCTGGTTTACAGCCTCGTTTGACCGGGCAACGGTGGTGGAGGCTGTGGCTTGTCCCTTAGTGTTGCGTCAGCTCAAACTATTAGTTGTCTCTGCTCAGACAACGACGCGCCAAGCCTTGTGTGCGGCACTGCACCGCAGTACTCGGTTGCATGACTCGACTTCGTCCACAGGGTTACTCACGGCTCATTGGGAGATGCAAGTGGATGAAGCGGTCGATACTCTCACAACTCTCAATGCCTTGCGATCGAGTATGGCTCAAGGGAATCCCTATGATGTGGCGATTCTGGACTTGCAACTGCCCAAACCTCAGGGGGCGTTACTGGTACCGATGATTCGCTCTGATCCCACCCTGGCTCAAACGAAGCTGATTGTGATGACCACCAGCGATCGCTTGGATACGGTACAAGAGTTAGAGGGAATGGATATTTCTGGCTACCTCATTAAGCCCGTTAGAGCTTCGCGGCTGTTAGATTGTTTGGTGAATGCCTTCGCCCCTCAAGCCGAGGAGCATCAAGGGCGAGTATCCTGTGAGCCAGAGGAGGCGGCGGC
>DATNQL010000550.1:0-4893 GCA_036704025.1 Stenomitos sp. | reverse complement strand
TTGACCAAAATTTCTACTCGGCTAACAAATTAAGCGAACCGACAGTACCGACAATCTGCACGGTGCTTGCACGCAGCAGACCTTCCTCATCCTGTTGAGCCACATACCGCACACCCGTACCCACTTCTATGCGATCGAAGTCATCGTGGATGACGCTATTCCGGTGAAAGTAGATTTCTTCATCACTGTCCAAAGCCCTGATGAAACCGTATTCCTGCTCCGGAAATAGCTTGGTAACAAGGGCACCCATTTCTTGTTCGGGGTGGCTCTTGACCTCGTCACGCTGTTTTTCGGTAAGCTTGACAAGCTGGCGACGTGCGGCGTCAAAGGCACTGCGGATGACTGTTTCCAGGGGGTCGTACTGATTGCCCTCGCCGGGATTTTTGACGGCGGCTAACTCGTGACTGGGAGGCACGGTGAGATCGATGCAGACCCGATAAGGAGAACCACTCCTTGGGCGATCGTGTGCCTTTTCTAGCGTCACACGGCAGCTATTAATGTGATCGCATACCTGCTCGAGCTTAGCCGCCTTTTCGTGGACTAACGCCTCAAGAGCATCAGTTTTTTCCACATCTTTGTAGGTAATTTCTAAAGGAATTTGCATGATTCGTTTTCTATGGGGATCGTAATTTCATTGCTGTGCTTGGTGCTAAAGGTCTAGACTTTACTCTAAGTACACAGCATCCATGACGATCATGCTAACGAGGCGATCGCGGGCTGGATTTATATCGAATTACATAAATTTGGCGATCGCTGTCCGTTATTTTGCTCTAACTGACGCCGGATTTTTCATTACCAAAAACCTCGCTTACCACTGGGTAACACGGTTGCCCAATTCGTCTTGGCTTGTGTCAACTGCTCCTCACTAATTTTGGCATTGGAGAGATTAGCACCACACAAATTGGCTCCTTTAAGATTCGCATGATTGAGATAGGCATAGCTGAGATCAGCTCCTCTCAAATCAGCTCCTTCCAAATCGGCATAGCTCAAGTAAGCTCGACCCAAATTCGCATCTCGTAAATTCGACCGATTTAAACTGGCTCGGCCAAAATCGGCATTCGATAAATCAGCCCCTTGGAAATTAGTTCTTGATAACTTGGCCTGATGAAAAATTCCCCCCGATAAGTCAACTTTATGCAGATCGAGTCCGCTCAAATCTTGAGAGGCGAAATCTCTTCGACCTTTCATGTAAGCGGTTAAAAGACCATTGGCATCTAACTTGATCGGAACTTTTGGCTTTCCGGTGGTAAAACCATCGCTTTTGACCAAATTGGCGGAAGCGCGTTGGCTAGGAACACTCTGAGTGCGCTGACTCCCTGCGGTGTAGCCATCACCACTTTGTTCTTTGCGAGCACGTCGTGCGCGAATCGCCATTGCCAGCTTTGAGGTGGCTGTTGAGGGACTCGAAGGAGAACTTTTGTCGGTTAAGTCCCCAGAGTAGAAGGCTTGGCTGTTTAAGCCTTTGCTTAAACCCGGTGGACTATTGGGTTGAGTCGCTAAACCCTGTGTCAAACTGTCGAGATAAGGCTCCAGGTCAAGCGCTCTCATGATGTCCGTGGCACACTGATAGCGATGGCGAACCGAAGCCTCCAGCATTTTTTTCAAGACTTCCGCAAAATGAGCGGTCACTTGAACGTACTTCTGCCAGACCATTTCACCAGTTGACGGATTATAGTCTAAGTCTTTGGGAGATTTCCCGGTCAACAAATAAATGCAGGTTACACCCACGGCATAAATGTCACTGGCATAAACCGGGCGTAAGGCCATCTGCTCTGGGGGGGCAAAGCCTGGAGTCCCGATCGCAAAATTGGTCAAAGCCGTCTGGTCTGAGGCGTTAGTCGTGACTTGGTTAACTTGGTTTTTCACCGCCCCAAAGTCAATCAAAACCAGTCTACCGTCTTGATCGCGACGAATGATGTTCGCCGGTTTAATATCTCGGTGAATTACCTGCTGGCTGTGAATATATTGCAGCAGGGGCAGAATTTCACTCAAGAAGTGCTTAACTCCAGCTTCACTCAGGGGTCCGGATCGCCTGATTTCTTGCTGTAAAGTCGAGCCACTGATGTATTCTTGCACTAAGTAAAACTGTTGGTTGTCTTCAAAATAATCCAACAGTCTCGGAACTTGAGGATGATTGCCAATCTTGCCGAGAGTCCTGGCTTCTCGCTCAAACAGCTCTCGTGCCATGGGGATGATGTGAGAACCGGTTGAGGCTGGACGGAGTTGTTTGATAACACAACAGGGATCTCCAGGTAGAGATTCATCTTGGGCTAAAAACGTGGCTCCAAATCCACCTTGACCCAAGGCTTTTAAGACGCGATAGCGATCGCGCAACAACAATTGGGAGCCACACGCCTGACAGGTCTCGACGTGGATTGGATTTTTAGGCTGAGGACAGGCAGGATTTAAGCAGTAGCTCATTCAGCGTCACCGATGGGGCGTTGTCCGTGCTGGGACGAAACCTTATGATTGAAGCACCCGGCTTTATTGACTTATTGACTTTTATGGGAAACGCACCGCCGAATGCACCCTCGCTTTGGCAAGCCTTTGAATGAAATCTGATTTAAAACCAGGATATCTTACTTTTCATCTAGACTTGGGCGTATATGACGCAAGATTACGTGTACTCCCCTGATTTTCTGTAAAGAGTTGCTAAAGTTATCTCCATTCTATTTGAAGCTCCCATAAACATGGCAAGAGTCAGGAGAAATGGGGGAATGGGCGAGCGGGAGTTTGGGAAAGTGGGCAATTGGAGGAGTGGGGGCGGAACTTTGTTGGAATATGCCTCAAAACTAATGACTCAGACTTATTTGTAAAATAATCACATCTACGGTAGGTATAACTAGGAGTCAATGCGTATTTCTTTGAATTGGCTTCGGGAACTGGTGGACGTGACCCTGGCACCCGAAGAGTTAGCCGAAACCCTGACATTTGCAGGGTTTGAGGTAGAAGACATCGAAGACCTGCGAAAATTAGCGGATGGTGTTGTGGTGGGGAAGGTACTCGACGTACAGCCCCATCCCAATGCAGATAAGCTGAGGGTCTGTCAAGTGGATATTGGAGACCCCAATGGACCGTTGAATATTGTCTGTGGCGCGGCTAATGTCCGGGCAGAGGCTTATGTTCCGGTCGCAACCAGTGGCACTTACCTACCCACGATCGATCTGAAAATTCGTGCTTCAAAACTGCGAGGCGTTCGTTCAGAGGGCATGATTTGTTCTCTCAAGGAACTTGGATTAGAAAAAGAATCGGCTGGCATTCACATCTTTGAGGAGGAAAATCTCCCGTTAGGAAGTGATGTGCGTCCTTTGCTGCACCTGGAAGATGTGATACTCGATCTCACGGCAACGGCTAATCGGGCTGATGCCTTGAGTATGGTAGGGGTGGCGCGAGAAGTGGCGGCATTGACGGGCGCTGCCTTGAAGTTACCACCAACACCTGAACTGTCGCTGCCATCTGGGACAGAAGGCTTGCAGCTGAAAATCTCTGAGCCGGCTGCCTGTCCGGCTTACATGGGTACGGTGATCGAAGGGGTCAAAATTGAACCTTCCCCAGACTGGTTGCAACGGCGTTTACAAGCCGCTGGGGTGCGACCCATTAACAATGTGGTGGATGTGACCAACTATGTTTTGTTGGAATGGGGTCAGCCGCTACATGCCTTTGACCGCGATCGCCTTTTAGCACTGGTTGGGAACAAGTCCCTCACCATCGGTGTTCGCCTCGCGACAAATGGAGAATCTCTGAAAACCCTGGATGGTCAAACCCGTACCCTCCAACCCCAAACCTTGTTAATTACCGCGAACGACAAACCTGTTGCCCTGGCTGGGGTGATGGGGGGTGAAGAAACGGAAGTTTACGATGGCACTCAGAATATCGTTTTAGAAGCGGCGCTGTTTGAGTCGGTGGCGATTCGCCGCTCTGCGCGTAGCCTGGGCTTACGCACGGAGGCATCGATTCGCTTCGAGCGGGGAGTGAATCAAGCCGAGTTTGGGATGGCGGCCAAAAGAGCGATCGCTTTGCTAACGGAGTTAGCGGGTGGCACCCTCACGGCACAATCCATTGCCGACACACGACCCGATCCCTCCTCTTGGGCACGTTCTATTGAGTTACGTCTTGACCGCATCAACCAGATTTTAGGGCCGGTGGAACTGGAAGACGATATTGGCGAAATTCTGCCAGAAGATGTAGAACGTATCCTCACCGCCCTCGGCTGTCAATTGCAGCGCGGCAAAGACGAGGAATCGATTCAATGGACTGTCACCGTACCCCCTTACCGCTATCGGGACTTGGAGCGGGAAATTGACCTGATTGAGGAAGTGGCTCGTCTCTACGGTTACAACAACTTCTGTGAGGAGCTGCCGGATAAGACGGAACCCGGTTATCTCTCCCTAGAACAGCAGTTAATGCGGCAACTGCGAGAAGCCTTCCGGGCGGCAGGATTGACAGAATTAGTGCAATACTCTTTGGTCAAACCCACAGACGATCAGCAAATTTCTCTGGCCAATCCGCTGTTTACCGAATATTCTGCCCTACGTACTGATTTACTCTCTGGGCTGATTAATACCTGTCAGTACAATTTGGAGCAGGGTAACGGTGTCCTCAATGGCTTTGAGATCGGTCGAATCTTCTGGCGGGAAGAGGAAGGTTTCCAAGAAGCCGACGCCGTCGCTGGGATTTTGGGCGGCGACCCCACCCAAGGGCGCTGGGTGAAAGGAGGACAGGAGTCCCCCATGACCTGGTACGAGGCGAAAGGCTTGCTAGAGAGCGTATTTGAGCGCTTGGCATTGAAAATTGAGTATCAACCCAATCGGCAAGACAATCGCTTTCACCCAGGACGCACAGCATCCTTGTGGCTTCAGGGAGAAAGCTTGGGGAAATTTGGGCAGTTGCATC
>DATNQL010000549.1:0-7010 GCA_036704025.1 Stenomitos sp. | reverse complement strand
ATATTTTTTCTGAGTTGAGACTTTTATCGCTCAAGCTAAGATAGTCAGCCTCTAATTCCGTGATTTAAAATTTTATAAATTTGATTTTTAGCTGTAAGTACATTTGACAAGGTATGTCTTAAGTAAGAGTACGAATCTACTTCTTAAGCAGCAGATTTCCTGACAACTAATAGTTAGCATGTAAATGTAGAAATACGCCAAGTATAGATATGACTGATAACAAACTCCCTTTTAACCAACCTGACGCCAATCCTGATTTACAGGAGAAAAATATTAAGAGTATTCAGAACCAGCAGCCTCAGGCTCAGACGGATGAAAATGCTGATTCTCAAGAAGATGAATCATTAGGCTCAGGCATGGGTGCGAGAGTAGCTGGAGCCGCAGTCGGTGGTATACTCGGTGCCCGCTCTGGAGGAGTGGTTGGTGCTGTAGCGGGTGCTGTTGCTGGCGCTATGATTGGTAAGGGTACTGCTGATACAGTTAACCGCGCTGTAGATAATTTAGGAGATGCAGCACACACGGTAGCAGAGGGTGTTAAAGAGACGGTAGAAGAGTTAGGGACAGCCGCAAAACAAACGGTTGATGATGTTAGACCCTCTATTAAAAGTACAGCAGAAGCGGTCAAACAGACAGTAGAGGAAACTAAGCCTTCAATTCAAGGTATTGCAGAATCTGTTAATCAGACTGTTAAGGAAACCAAACCTTCTGTGGTAGACGCAGTCAAGGGGGCATCCGAGGAAGTAAAACCGACGATTAGAGAAGTAAAAGATTCAGTCAAGCAGACAGTTGAAGGTGTCAAACCTTCTGTACAAAGTGCAGCTGAATCTATTAAGAGTACTGCTGATGAAGTTAAGCCTTCCGTTAAAGCTGTAGCTCAGGAAATTGAAGGTGCTACCAAGGATGTGAGAGCGACTGTAAAAGGTACAGCCAAGGCAGTCGAGCCATCGATAAAAAGTGCAGCCGAATCTGTTAAATCATCTAGCAAGAGTGCAGCAAAATCTATTCAGTCATCTGCCCAAAATGCAGCCCAATCTGCTAAAGGTGCAGCTCAAGAAGTGAAGTCATCTGCCCAAAATGCAGCTCAATCCGCCCAAGCGGAAAATCAAGATAAAAATATTCACCTCTCCGGCAGTCCAGAAATCAAGGAAAGAGTAATCATTGAGGATAAGAGAACTATTAAAGACACCGACAAAGCCAAGTAAGAACTTGACTGAAGCGGGTTACAGCCAGTCCTGAGAAAGTTGAACAAAGAGTGGACTTTTTGAGCAAGTCCACTCTTTGCTGTAGGATGCCCCTACAGTAACTCCCGCACGTCTGCCACTTCACCCTTCACAGCCGCTGCAACCACCATCGCCGGACTCATCAGCAGCGTGCGTCCCGTTGACGAACCCTGACGCCCTTTGAAATTGCGGTTAGACGACGAGGCACTCAACTGACTCCCTTGAAGTTTGTCGGGGTTCATAGCTAAACACATGGAACATCCGGGTTCGCGCCACTCAAACCCAGCTTCCAGGAAGATTTTATCCAGTCCTTCAGCTTCCGCTTCCTGTTTCACGCGTTCCGAACCGGGGACAACAAACGCCTTGACTCCCTCGGCTACCCGCTTACCTTTGGCAAATTTTGCCGCTTCTCGCAAGTCGCTGAGTCGTCCATTGGTGCAGCTACCGATAAAGCACACATCTACTTTTGTGCCTTGAATGGGTGCGCCTGGATTCAGATGCATATAACTGTAGGCTTCTTGTGCGATCGCTTTTTCTGAATCTGGCAAAGTATCCGGTATTGGAACCACTTCATTAATCGCAATTCCCTGTCCCGGAGTAATGCCCCAGGTTACGGTTGGCGCAATTTCGGCTGCATCGAAGGTGACGACATCATCATAAACGGCATCCTCATCGCTACGGATACTCGTCCACCATTCCACCGCTTTATCCCATGCTTCGCCTTTGGGGGCAAAGTCTCTACCCTTGAGGTACTCAAACGTAACCTGATCCGGGTTAACATAGCCGCAACGTGCGCCCCCTTCGATCGCCATGTTGCAAACGGTCATCCGTTCTTCCATGCTCATCTGTTCAAAGGTAGTGCCAGCAAACTCATAAGCGTAGCCAACGCCACCTTTTACCCCAAGGGTACGGATGATATGCAGGATGATATCTTTGGCATAAACACCGGGAGGCAATTTGCCGTTAACTTCGATTTTGCGGACTTTGAGCTTAGACAGGGCAAGAGTTTGGGAGGCGAGAACATCCCGGACTTGAGAGGTGCCAATCCCAAATGCGATCGCACCAAATGCTCCATGCGTTGAGGTATGAGAGTCACCGCACGCGATTGTCATGCCGGGTTGGGTTAACCCCAGTTCAGGGGCAATCACATGGACAATTCCTTGACTACCAGACCCAATGTTATAAAAGCGAATCCCGTGTTCTTTGCAGCTTTTTTCCAAGTATTGCATCATCTCTTCTGCCAGGACATCTGCAAAAGGACGTGCTTGGTTATCGGTAGGAACAATGTGGTCTACGGTAGCAACAGTGCGATCGGGATACAGTACCTTCAGTCCCCGTTCCCGCAGCATCGCAAAGGCTTGGGGGCTGGTAACTTCGTGGATTAAGTGTAAACCAATAAATAGTTGAGTCTGACCGGAAGGCAAAATACCAACGGTATGTAAGTCCCAAACTTTATCAAATAGTGTTCTAGCGCTCATCTCGAAAAGGCAGCCACTTGAATCTAAGGATCGTGACAAGTCACCAGTTGCGATCGGTGATCGGTTAGATGCTTGAGTCTTTTATTTTAAAGCGGATAGGGTCATCAGGTTTGGTCAATGATGATTTGGTGGGATTTACCTAAATTTTCTATACATTTTGCTTGTCGATGAGCCGAAGAGAACTAAAGTTAGTTATTCTCTGTTTTTTTCGCTCCTATTAACGGTTAACTCTAGGAGGCATCTGAATAATGATCGGTGAATATTATAGAACTTCCCCATAACCTCTATATTTTCAATTGAAAGCAGGTCAAGCACAGCCGGAGTTCAGGGTGAGAAGATTGTCTCTACAACGGGTGTTTTTGCATAAGTCCTGTACTCGTTAAATGGGTTGCGTCATAGCCCTATTAAGGAACTGGCACTCAATCTCTGGCATATTATTTCTGTTTCGGCGAATATGAAAAGGCTGGCATGTCATTTTTGCCGTATACAGCAGAAACCTTACAAAAAATGAGGATCAGTAGCATAAATAGCCGCACTATAGGTGAGAAGTACTATAGAGCCGCAGCAGAGCTAATTTGTGTAAGATTTCTTCTTATGTCCCCGGATTGTGAGAGACAGCGAAGTGTTTTTCCTGAAGCTATTGAATCTCAGCTCTTTCTATTCAACACAGCCCCGACAGCTTGAGGAGGGATCTTTACCCGATATGACACACAAACAAATTACTCAACTTACATCCGAACAAAAAGCCCTCATACCAATCATTCGGGATGAGTGGATACGTATTGGTTTAGATACAACGCCCACTCATCCACACCAAGCTGAGGCGGCTATCAACCTTGCGTATCAATGTGCTGGCATGAAACCGCCTCCAAAAATTTTGTGGTTCAAAAACCCATTGGAAGCAATGAATCATATTGTTTCTAATCAAGAACTACGGGAGAATGCGACTAAAATTGCTATCAAACAAGGATTGATTAATACGGTTTTTAATCGCGTTACTTCTACAGTTTCAGATGTTTCACGTTATTCAATTAATGATGAAATTGAAGATATAATCGATGCATATATTGGAGATATCACTTTCACCGTTGAGTCAATATTGAGAGAAGCAATTGGGTCAAACCTTTTTTATAAACTTGGAGGAGCTTGGGGGTTAAGCGATGTGTCGTCCCTAGCTGTTTATGCCTATTTTGATGCTCTTGGTATAGACTGTTCACCCTTAAAAGGATTGTGGGCAACGACTCAACATTGTGGTTGGTGGTGGGCTTATAGACAGATAGCCATTGTGACGCCTAAACCTTCCGTGATTCACTTAGATGATCAAGGGCGATTACACGGAGAAGGAGTTCCAGCTCTGGCTTATGACGGATTACAAGTATATGCTTATCATGGGGTTAAACTACCTGAAAAGTACGGAAAGGTTCATCCTAATCAGTGGCAATCTCAATGGCTTTTAGAAGAGGAAAACGCCGAACTCAGGCGCGTCTTAATTCAGGGTATTGGTTACGCTCGAATTGTTGAGGAGTTGCAAGCGATTGAATTAGATTCTTACCAAGAATATACCCTATTTAAAATTGATTCGGATGTAGATGTGGAGTCAATTTACCTCTTGAAAATGACCTGTCCTAGCACAGGATACATTCATGCCTTACGTGTCCCGCCTGAAGTGAAATCGGCTAGAGAGGCGATTGCCTGGGTGAATTGGGGAATAAATTCAGAGGTATTTGCTGTACAAACTTGAGTCCATAACAAAAACAGCGATCGCATAAGAACAGCAACATACAACCTTTCGGGTATGAAAACAGCGATCACCTTAGGGCAGTAGTGAAGCTGATCACACCCACTACATCAACAAGGCGATCGCCCTTTGGACGCAAGCGTTGCTAATCGCACAAGCGGTTATTGCTCCTGTGGTGCGCTCTGATTAGATTCTTACCACATATATTACATATACTACAAACAAAACAAACTTGCATCGAAACACTCCTACTCCTCCACGCCACAATCATGACGACTCGACGCTTCAACCGTTTTGCTGACTGGTGCCGATATAAAGACGACCTCTCTCCAGAGGCAAGATGTACAGTTGAAGCACTCTTAAAGTTGGCTGGTACATCTGATGGTGATGAAGCGGAGCGGATACTCTCAAGTCGCACTGAGCTGATTCTCTTCTACACCTATGAGATTAGCGATATTACGCCTCTGTCTGAGCTGACTAGCCTGACCCAGTTGGAAATAAGTGGCAATCAACTAAGCGACATCAGTCCCCTAAGCGACATTAGTCCCCTGTCTAGTTTGACTCAATTGACCCAGCTGAAGCTCAACCACAATCAAATAAGCAACATCACTCCTCTGTCTGGTCTGACTAACCTGGAGAGGTTGAGTCTCTACAACAATCAAATCAGCAATATCACGCCCCTATCTGGTCTGACTAACTTGGAGAGCCTGAGTCTCGGTGGCGATCGCGGCAATCAAATCAGCGACATCACTCCCCTGTCTAGCTTGACTAACCTGACCAGTCTGGATCTCGAAAATAATCAAATCAGCGACATCACTCCCCTGTCTGGCCTAACGAACCTGACTTATCTGGATCTCGAAAATAATCAAATCAGCGATCTCACCCCCCTGTCTGGCCTAGCTAACCTGACCAGCCTGAAACTCCACAACAATCAAATCAACGACATCACCCCCCTGGCGACGCTGACTCATCTGAGAAAGCTGTATCTCAGCGGCAATCAAATCAGCGATATCACTCCCCTGTCTGGTCTAACTAACTTGACCAGGCTGGAGCTTGAAAACAATCAAATCAGCGACATCACTCCCCTGTATGGTCTAACTGGGCTGGTCGATCTGCTTCTCAGCTCCAATCTAATAAGTGACATCGCTCCTCTGTCGAAGCTGACTCACCTGTGCCAGCTCGATCTCGACCACAATCAAATCAGGGACATCACTCCCCTATCTAGCCTGAACCTGAGCGAGCTGCAACTTAATGACAATCAAATCAGTGACATTAGCCCCCTGTCTAGCCAAAATCTGATTTGGCTGCACTATCTGAATTTCCAAAACAACCCAATTCCCAACCTGAAGCTGTCTACAGCCCTGCTACAGCAATGGCGTAACCTCTCAACCGAGCCAATTGCTCGTCAACAAGCAACAGTTGCTGTTAAGTCAGCTTACGCCACCATTGACCAAGCCGAACCTGAGATAATTTTTGCCAGTAGTCCATATGCGGCTCTTGTTTTATTAGGTGAATGCGAATCATTGGGAGAGCCGCTGGCGTATCAGCTATCCAATGTCGCGAGTAAGTTGCTAAATCAGGGACTGTGGCATTCATTGTCTGGTGAAATGTCATTTCAACTCCTTTGGGAAATTGAAATACCACTAGAGCAACAGATGGAAGACAATGGCATGAAGGTGAGGAATCACCTTACTCCTGAAGAATTAGTTAAACTCATCAGCACCACTCAATTCTATGCCTCTGAATTCGCTTGTTTGCTGGAGCAAGAACAACCAGAAGTGCTGCAAGAAGCACAAGAAGTGCTGCGGTGTTTCAAGTTGCTGTTCTCTTCCTGCGGTTGGATATTTCCCTTCGAGAACATTTGTGTGGTTTGCGATCGCCCCCGTATCCTCTCATTTGACAACCAAGAACGCCTCCATGCTGAAGGTACCCCCGCCATGCAATTTGTCGATGGTTGGAGTATCTACGCTTATCACGGAGTAAGATTACCTGAAAAATATGGGAAATTACATCCCAGTCAGTGGCAAGCTCAATGGCTTTTAGAAGAGAAAAACGCCGAACTGAAGCGAACCCTAATTCAAGGCATTGGTTACGACCGAATTTGCCAAGAATTGCAAGCGATTGAATTAGATTCTTGGCAAGAATACACGCTGATTAAAATTGATGCAGATGCAGATGAGGAGCCAATTTATCTGCTTAAAATGAGTTGTCCCAGCACGGGGTATATTCACGCCTTGCGAGTCCCACCTGATATGAAGTCAGCGCGTGAAGCAATTTCTTGGGTGAATTGGGGAATCGATCCAGAGCAATTTTCAGTGCAAACTTGAGATTGTTGAGCAAGGCAGCAATCACACCCACTACATCAACAAGGCGTCGCTCTTTGGGCGCAAGCGTTGTTAATCGCGCAAGCTGTTATTGCTCCTGTGGTGCGCTCTGATTAGATTCTTACCACATATATTACATATACTACAAACAAGACAAACTTGCATCGAAACACTCCTACTCCTCCACGCCACAATCATGACGACTCGACGCTTCAACCGTTTTGCTGACTGGTGCCGATATAAAGACGAC
>DATNQL010000548.1:0-3788 GCA_036704025.1 Stenomitos sp. | reverse complement strand
TGGTTCCATCAGTGCTGTGACGTTCATCACGGCGGGAGCATTTCTGCACGAGTTGGGAATTGAGTATGATGGCTATATGGTGGCAGCTCTAGCACTTATGGAATCTCCAGCCATTATCGTCGGGCTGATTCTCGTTAACCTATTCGCTGTTAATTCAGAAGAGCGGGAATTTTCCTGGCCAGAAGTCCTGCGAGATGCATTCCTGAATAGCTCTGTCTTTCTGCTAGTCGGTAGCTTGGTCATTGGAGTCTTGACTGGAGAACACGGTTGGCAGGTTTTGGAACCCTTTACTCAAGGATTGTTTTACGGCATCCTGACATTCTTTTTGCTTGACATGGGACTGGTTGCTGCTAAACGGATTAAAGATCTGCAAAAAACGGGTACTTTTCTCATTTCTTTTGCGATACTAATCCCACTTGTCAATGCCTGTATTGGACTCCTCATTGCCAAATTTATTGGAATGCCTCAAGGAGATGCACTTTTGTTTGCCGTGCTGTGCGCCAGTGCGTCTTATATCGCCGTTCCCGCTGCTATGCGGTTAACGGTTCCAGAAGCCAATCCTAGCTTATACGTTTCTACTGCCCTGGCTGTCACATTTCCTTTCAATATTATTGTGGGGATTCCTTTATATCTATACGGGATTAATACCCTCTGGAGATAACATCATGCATCCAGTTAAACGAATAGAGATTGTCGCAAATTCAGTTGAACTTGGAAAAATTCTAGATGGCTTAAAACAAGCCGGAGTGCCTGGGCATTTAGTGATCCGAAATGTTGCCGGACAGGGATTGCGAGGAGATGCTGAAGATTTGGACATGACGATGTTAGATAATGTCTACGTAATTGCCTTTTGTCCCCCGGAAAAACTTAAATCCACTGTAGAAGTGATTAGACCAATCCTCAACAAGTTTGGAGGTACTTGTTACATCTCGGATGCGACAGAAATTCGCTCAATGAAGTGTGTCGCATCCATATAAAGTGATTGATTCTGTCTCCCTTTGCAATCTGAATAAATCAAAAACAAAAGCTCCAGTCAAAGCCAAACATAGATTTGACTTTGGCTTTCCATTGGCAATGTTGAATTTTCTCTATAACCATGAATCAAACTAATGGGTGGATAGGTCCTAATGGGTGGATGGGTCGTCGCAGTTTCTTGAACTTAACAGGAACTAGTGGAATGGCTTTGGTCGCTGCTGTTGCGGGAAGTGCATTCTGGAGCATGAGGTCAGAACAAGCGATCGCATCACCAGTCCTTGATCCTCCTAACCCCGATGCTGCACTAAAACGGCTGATGGATGGCAATCAACGGTTTGTGACGCAGAAGATCAAGCATCCCGACCAATCCAAGGCACGGATGAAAGAAGTCGCCCAGGCACAACACCCGTTTGCGACTGTGCTAAGTTGTGCGGATTCACGAGTCGCTCCCGAAATCTTGTTTGATGAAGGCATCGGTGACTTATTTGATGTCCGTGTTGCTGGAAATATTGTGATTCCGGAAGTGCTGGGCAGCATAGAATATGCGGTAGAGATCCTCGGTACTCCTGTGCTGATGGTTTTAGGTCATGAACGCTGTGGTGCTGTCACGGCTGCCGTTCAGGGAGAACGTCTCCCCGGTCATATGGGTTCTTTTGTTAAAGCTATTAAACCAGTTATTTCCAAAACAAAAGGTCAAGCAGGCGATCCGGTTGATAATGCCGTGGTTGCGAATGTTCAGTATCAAATTGAGAAATTGAAACGGAGTTCAACAATTTTGTCGGCGCGATCGCAAGATGGCAAGTTAAAAATTGTTGGAGGACGCTACGACCTTGATAGTGGAGAAGTCATCCTAATTTAGGATAGGAGGCTTACTTTATTAAGACATTCAGTGCTGCTTTGCGGAAGGCAAAAGGAAAAAGTCCTTTGATTCGTGAGGGTGAGATACCCGACTTCTTAAAGAAGAGAAGTCGGGTATCTGAATCGCTAATATAAGCCGGATTCTTGTTGTTCTGTGAAGAGGCGTTATACCGAGTTGCGTTCAAACATAGTAGTTGAGATAGACACCCAGACAGGGGGACGCTCCCGACGCGGAGAAATTCAATGTGCTACGTATGAATGCAACTGCGTATTAGCAAAGCGTCTTTGTTGGCGAAGCCGCCCCGAAGGGACTAGGAGAATCGCTGCAACATCTCCAACCCCTATAAAATCCTGAATTGATTCATAAGATAATCCTAACCCAAAAACTAAAAGTAATATGTAAGCTTAATGAATGTAAAGAGATGTAATTGAATAGTAGAAAAGGAGGCGGCCCGATGGTAGAAGTTGCTGAAAAAGTTCAACGCCGACTGACGATGCAGACGGTCGAAATTGCACTTGGGACAACGGCAATTCGCTCTCTGGATTGGGATCGCGATCGCTTCGACATTGAATTCGGTCTGCAAAATGGCACTACCTACAACTCATTCTTGATTCAAGGCGAACAAACGGCTTTAGTAGACACCTCTCACGAGAAGTTTCGCCAACTGTATCTCGACGCCGTGACGGGACTGATTGACCCAACTCAACTGGATTACTTGATTGTCAGCCATACCGAACCCGATCACAGTGGGTTGGTTAAAGATATCCTGGCACTCGCTCCTCAAGTTACCGTTATTGGTTCAAAAGTAGCCATTCAGTTCCTTGAAAATTGGCTACATCAACCCTTTCAGTCGCGGATTGTGAAAAATGGCGATCGCTTGGATTTGGGTAACGGACACCTTCTGGAATTCGTCATCGCGCCCAATCTGCATTGGCCCGATACCATCTTCACCTTTGATGCCAAAACGCAGATTCTCTACACCTGCGATGCATTTGGGATGCATTATTGCGATGACCACACCTTTGATGAAGATTTAGAGCTAATTGAAGAGGACTTCAAATATTACTACGACTGCCTGATGGGGCCAAATGCTCGTTCGGTGCTGTCTTCTTTGAAGCGGATGAAAGAGTTGCCGGAGATTGAAATGATTGCGACCGGTCACGGCCCCCTACTCCATCACCATGTGACCGAACTGGTGAGTTGCTACCGTCAGTGGAGTCAGGAGCAAGCCAAGGCAGAAACAACGGTTGCCGTATTTTACCTGTCCGATTACGGATTTAGCGACCGTCTTTCTCAAGCGATCGCACACGGCATTACTAAGTCAGGTGTGGCGGTGGAAATGATGGACTTGCGATCGGCTGACCCTCAAGAAGTGAAAGAACTGGTCAGCATTGCGTCTGGGTTGGTCATTGCTACCCCACCGACTACAGGAGACGTAGCCACTACAACGCAAACAGCGATCGGCACCATCTTAGCCGCGACCAATGCCAAGCAATCGTTTGGTGTATTTGAGTCGGGCGCGGAGGATAGCGAATCCGCTTATCAGCTAGTCAACAAATTCCGAGATTTAGGTCTGAACCCTGCTTTTCCTCCGATTCTGGTCAAGGAGACACCACATGAAGAAACGTATCATTTATGTGAAGAAGCAGGAACAGACTTGGGACAGTGGTTGACTCGCGATCGCACCATCAAGCAAATCAAAGCCTTAGATTCCGACCTAGAGAAAGCCTTGGGAAGACTCAGTAGCGGACTGTACATTCTCACGACCAAGAAAGGCAATGTCAGCAGTGCTATGTTTGCGTCTTGGGTGGCGCAAGCTAGCTTCAAACCTTTGGGGATAAGCGTTGCGGTGTCGAAAGACCGAGCTATTGAGTCATTGTTGCATGTGGGCGATCGCTTCGTCCTCAACGTCCTGGAAGAAGGCAATTACCAGGGACTGATGAAGCACTTCCT
Organism: Stenomitos sp.; assembly: GCA_036704025.1. Classification (GTDB taxonomy): domain Bacteria; phylum Cyanobacteriota; class Cyanobacteriia; order Cyanobacteriales; family Coleofasciculaceae; genus Allocoleopsis. Next base: position 1 of record DATNQL010000548.1, on the reverse strand, counting down.
C
>DATNQL010000547.1:0-3319 GCA_036704025.1 Stenomitos sp. | reverse complement strand
TAAATTAAAGTCAAGCTGGAAGCTGCTGACTAGAGAACCGACAACAGAGGCATACCACTGTTCTGGCGTTACCTCTTGAGTGCCAATGGCTGTTATATCAATGACTCCACAACAAATGCCTTCCGCTTGCAAACGGTGCATGGTTTGCACCCACAGCGAAGATTTCCCCATCTGCCGGGAGTTGAGGACGTAGCAAAACTCACTCTTTGACAGCGCCTCGTATAGTTCTTCATCAGCTTGACGCCTGACATAACTAGGGGCATCAAGCGGTAAACTCCCACCCACTTGATATTCATAGGATGGACTTTGGGCAGTGAGCATAATGGGAGAAAGGGGAAAGGGAAAAGGGCAGGTTTTTAATTACTGTGCAGCGTTTTGAGATTTGATTCCATCACAAAGATGTCTATCCTCTTCCTTCAATTCGGCATTGGTTCGCAGATAATCTCGCACCCAATCGCAACCCACTGCCACTATCTTATCTAGCTCTACAGACTGCTCTAAATTCCACAAAATTACAGTTTTGTCCTCAGAAGCCGAAGCCAGAGTTTTGCCGTCAGGAGCGAACGCTAATCCTTTAACTCCAGCACTATGTCCAATGAGATTGGTTAGCAATGTACCGTTAGATTTCCAGAGTTTAATCATTCCATCATTACTTCCTGTAGCAATGGTCTGACTATCAGGGCTAAACGCTACACTCCAAATTCCAGAATTATGTCCCTGTATAGTATGCAGTAACTTGCCGTCACGACTCCAAAGTTTAGCCGTCCTGTCTTCACTCACCGAAGCAATCAATTCACCATTAGGGCTGAAAGCTACGTTCATAACTCCACTACTATGACCTTGAAGAGTCTTGAATAAGCTACCCTGCCCCTTCGGGGTGGGTGTGGGGTGTGGGGTGTGGGGTGTAGAAGAGGCGCTGATGCCCAAAACCGAAGCTAAACGCCAAAGTTTGACTGTCTTGTCGCCACTGGTTGATACAAGTGTCGAACCATCAGGACTAAAAGCAACCCCCCAAGTCCCTGCCGCATGTCCTCTCAAAGTCGCGATTTCGGTGCCGTCAACGCGCCACAGTTTAACTGTGCGACTGGTACCCGAAGATGCAAGCATCTGACCGTCAGGGCTAAAAGCGACTCTCCTAATTGCACCCTGATCCCCTTTGAGACGATGAAGCAACGTACCGTCAGGACTCAAAAGCTTGATCGATTTGTCTGCACCAACAGTCGCAATCATTTTCCCGTCTGGGCTGATCGCAACTGGGCTAAGCTGAAGGCTGGGTTCTTTGAAGCGCCGATTGCTCGTCGGGTTCTTGCGCCAGAGGATAACCTCCTTCGGACTCGATGAAGCTACGAACTCACCGTCGGGGCTAAAAGCGACTCCCCAAACTCCAGCCGTATGTCCTCGCAGATTTTTCAACAAAGGATTGTGTAATTTCCACAGTTTTACAGTGCCATCCCAAGATGCAGAGAATAGGGTGTCGCCTCTGGGACTAAACGCCAGATCTTTAATGGTACTATCATGACCTTTAATCGCATTCAAAGCCGTACCGTCAAGGCTCCAGAATTTTAGCATCTTGTCGTCAGAGCCAGAGGCGATAATCTGCCCATTCGGGCTGAACGCGAGTGCGTTAATGGCACCATCGTGTGCGGTGAAACTCCTTAACAAACGACCATCACGCTGCCACAGTTGCAGCTTGCCGTCTCCATTGCCGGTTGCCAGGATTTTGCTGTCAGGACTAAAGGCAATTGATAAAACAGGAGATTTCAGATCTGAAAGTGTTTTCAGCAATGTGCCATCGGGTTGCCAGAGTTTGACAGTGCCGTTCTCAGCAGCCGAGGCAATCAGCTTTCCATCGGGGCTAAAAATGACTTGCTGAACGCTCGCCCCATGCCCTGTTAAGGTCTTTAGTAATGTGCCATCGATACGCCAGAGTTTTATCGTACCGTTCGTATCGGACGAAATAATCAGTTTTCCGTCAGGACTAAACTTGACTTTGCCAGCCGTAGCTTTCAATCCTGTCAACGTTTTTAGCACAGTGCCATCACGCCGCCAGAGTTTGACAGTTGTGTCTCCGCTTGCTGAAGCAATAAGCTGACTGTTGGGGCTGATGGCTACTCCGATAACTGGGCCAATATGTCCTTTGAGGGTGCCCAGAAACCTGCCATCGTGTTGCCAAATTTGCACGCCATCTCCGATGGTTGCCACAGCAATAAACTTGCCATCAGAACTAACATCTAAGGCGTTATTGACGGAGGCATAACCCGAAAAGCGGTTAAATTCAGCGGCTCCATAAATTGACCGTCGCAAAGCTAACTCCACCATTGTTTCTGTCTGCGGGTCGATTGGTACCAAGTGTTTGAGTTCTCTTCTGGCCTTGAACGCTTCAATTAAAGCATCTAATCTTTTATCTAAGGCAAAGAGGGCTTCCGAATATCTAGCCCTGCCTTGAATTTTTTCTATTTCCTCACGGCGTTCGCTAACGAGGGCTTTTTGGTACTGGGAGAACGCGAAGATTCCGGCGGCGATCGCGTTTACTAAAGCGAATGAAAGTCCAGCAATCAAATAAGCTTGGCGTTTAGCATTTTTTTTCTTGAGGACTAGCCTAGCTTCTACTTCCTTAACCCGTTCCGCTTCTAAAACTAATTGCGATTCTTGTCTATCTACGTCTTGGCTAGCGGCTAAAAAGTGATAGTCCAAATCGCTTAAACTTTTGCCCTGTGCCCAACTTTGGGCATCTCTCAAGGCTTGTCCCCTGAGAAGACGCGAGGTATCCTGTTTTTGGGAAGCTATCCAAGCATCGAAAACTTGAGAGTAAGGGCGCACAGACGCTAATTGTTCTTCTACCCATGAACAATCGAATACCTTCTGATAGATCGGGTTTTTCACCTTCAGGAAACCCTGCTGTTTCTCCACCAAACCCGACAGTAGAAGTTCCATTTGCTCTGGCGAGTCATCGGTGGCAAATTCCCCCCGTTGCAAGACTTGTTGATAGATGCCGAGTAATCGAGCCGCACGTTGCTCCCGACTCAAAATGCGATCGCGTATTGTCCTCAAATGCTCTGGCTCATCCTGAGTTTCCCAGTTGTTGATGATACTCCGAAGTACCAGCTCTTCCACCCAACGCGCCTCCTCTCCAGCAGGAATTACACTGATACCATTTGTTGCGATCAGGGCAAGCTGACACAACTTTTGTGTTAAAAACGGTTGTCCCCCTGTCCAATTCAATATTTCCGCTAACAAGGCTTCGGGTTGACTGGCAGTTTTCTGTAATCCTGGTATCAGAGGTCTGGCTTCATGTAACTCGAATCCTTTTAGCTCAATT
>DATNQL010000546.1:0-6343 GCA_036704025.1 Stenomitos sp. | reverse complement strand
CGTTTTGGAAACGGTCAACCATCTCCTCTCGTTGTTGTTTCTTGGTTGAACCATACAAGAACAATGTTTCCCAACCCAACTGTTTTTCTAAATAAGGTTGGAGCAGTTTGCCCCACTCCGCAAATTGAGTGAAAATTAAAGCTCTGTCGCCTTCTGAAATCGCCTCTTCCAACATTTCTTGTAAGCGAAGTAATTTACCAGAGCGCTTAGCTTCCCCTAAGTCTTTCTCTTTGAGGTATTGGGCTGGATGATTACACACTTGCTTGAGTCTTAAAAGTAACGTCAAAATCAACCCTCGACGCTTAATCCCTTCCGATGATTCAATTTCACTTAAAGACTCATCTACTAATTTTTGATAAAGGGTTGCTTGTTCCGTAGAAAGACCACAAAAAACATTCATTTCCTGCTTTTCAGGCAAGTCTTGAATAATGTCTTTGTCTGTTTTGAGGCGGCGGAGAATGAACGGTTGAACCAGCGATCGCAACGTTTGTAACGAATCCCGATCCCCAAACTTCTCAATCGGCATGGCAAATCGACGCTGAAAAAATTGCTGATTGCCCAAATATCCCGGATTGAGGAAATCTAAAATTGACCACAATTCCGACAAGCGATTTTCTATGGGTGTCCCCGTTAAGGCAATCCGAAATCCGGCCTTGAGTTCTCTAGCCGCTTTGGATTGCTTCGCGGATGGATTTTTAATATTTTGGGCTTCATCCAGCACTACACCTTGCCAGGAAATATCCTCAAGAGTTGCGGCATCTCGATACACCAAGGGATAGCTGGTAATCACCAATTGCTTATCCTTAACAGCCCTCGCAAATGCCTTGCCTTTGAGTCGTTTATCTCCGTGATGAACGATGACTTTTAAAGAGGAACCAAATTTTTTGACTTCTTGTTCCCAGTTACCTAACACCGAAGTTGGGCAAACCACGAGCGTTGGTGATTCTAACACCTCCTGCTCTTTTAGATGCAGTAGAAAAGCGATGAGCTGGGGCGTTTTCCCCAGTCCCATGTCGTCTGCAAGACAAGCACCTAAGCCCCATCGTTCTAGGAACGCTAGCCAACTCGCACCTCGTAATTGGTAAGGTCGTAAAGTGCCATGGAAACCTTCTGGCGTCTCAATGAGCTGAACCGACTGATTACCCGTGAGATTGATAATCAACTCTTGCAGAGCACCGGATGCCTCAAATTTAACCACTGGTAGTTTTGCCAGGGTGGTTGTGTCACCTGTACTGAGGCGCAAGGCATCTTCCACACGCAGCGTCATCTGCTCTTGGGAGGTCGCAAAAATCGCTTGAGCCGCTTTCACATCCGAGGGTTGCAGGGCAATCCACTCACCACCAACTTCTACGATTGGAGACTGAAGCGACATGAGGCGATCGAACTCTTTTTTCGAGATGGTTTTATCGCCAATGGCGAGATCCCATTTGAACTTGAGCAGGCTTTGCAACCCCAAACGCTCTTTCTGTTTCGATTGCGCCACTTCGGCACTAATGCTGATTCCTAGGCGCTTGGCTCCCGCTCCCGGCGCTAATCCGGGGGGTAGGACAATGCCTAAACCATTGTCTTGTAATCGCCAAGCACTCGCCCGAATGAACTCATACACCTCGATGGGTGTGAGTTCGCAAGACTGAGGACGGGGTTGATGCAAGCTGGGTTCGATGGGGGGATAGAGGCGGGTAGCCAATCCTAAACCTTTCAGGAATGTTTCCTGAGGCTGCTCAATGGTTCGTCCTTGATATTGCAATTGTTCGGCTGGCTGGCTCCAAATGGTTTTGGCATCTAGCAAAAAGTCGGGATGATCCACGGCTTGCAAGCCGTATTCTAACTGCCAATTGGTTTCGCCCGAAGCTGGAGGCTTGAGCGCAAAGCAGGTGCGGAATAAATTTTGTCGCCGCGTGTGGGAGGTGGGTGCGACTAAGTTTTGTTGGAGTGGAGTTGTCCAGGTGTGCAAAGCGGCTTCTAGTCTTGCCACCGCTTCGGGAGGTGCCTCAAAGAAATCTGAGGTTGTGGAGAGCCTTCGCAGCCACTCTTGTACCGTGGATTCTGCCTCTGGCAGAGCCTGCGATTGTACCCAATGACGCACTTGAACATCGACGACATGACTCAAGAACGCGAGCAGTAATTCCTCCGGGGGGATGGCAGATAAAGCCGTCAAGTCTCTGCTTTGTTCCCCGTCTTTACTCTCCAGTTCCTGATAAGCTCGACAAGACGAGGGCATGAGTTGAGTAAACTTTTCTAAACGTGCTTGGTCTACAGCACTGTCGAGTAGGGGTTGCCAACGGGCAACCGCCTCGCCATTGGGTTGTCGGTACAATCCCGGCAAAAACTTACATCGACTGAGCAGATCCAAACTCCACCGCATGACTTGTGACCAAAAGCGCAGGGAGCCTCCCACATAAGCGTCAGAGGCTTTAAAAGAGCCAAGGGGTAGCGCTTGTAGGAGTTTTACGGCTTCTGCTGTTTCCAGACAAAACCCTTCCACCGTCCAGAGTTGCCATTCTAGAGGTGGGTCATCGCTATTGTCTAATGGGCGTTGAGTAGACAGTAGAGGGTATGCCCCTTCCTGGGATGTCGTTTGGGTCGGTAAAGCTATTACTTTTGCTTGCCATGGGTGAGGTTGACTCTGTTGCACCGATTGATGGCGACTTGGACGAGAACTCCCAGAGGTTTCTATAAATTGATTGCTAGAAAGACGATGAAAACGCAAAAAAGAGGTTAATTCCGTCTGCGTCATTGCAAAAGGATGAGATAAAGCACCCTCTGAAGATGAACACCCTAAAGACGCCTTTGTTCGCCAAGTTTCCCCCCAAATGAAGAGATGCCCACTATTTCCACCCGATATCCAACTGCCCTGTAAAATCGCCATCTGTAAAAAAATTTGAGTTATGTACCAAATGCCAATAATCGTGTCTGAAGTGCTTAAATTTATTCCTTCTAATTAATGACTCATTTTCCAGTCCACTATTGTTTTGACCTCTTAAATAACGATCATCTATCCCCAGTCAGCCCTAGTACATAAGTGTTACGATTGCAACATACAAAAGAACATGATAGAGAGAAGGACAAAGTACTCAATGGTAGAGTTAGACAAGTCAATATCCTTCGACGGACGGGATATTCGACTGAAAGTGGGTCTACTTGCCCCACAAGCTGGTGGTTCCGTGCTAATTCAGTCGGGAGACACGGCTGTTTTAGTGACAGCGACACGCGCCCAAGCCCGAGAAGGCATAGATTTTCTTCCCTTGTTGGTTGATTACGAGGAACGACTCTATGCGGCTGGTCGAATTCCAGGTGGATTTCTGCGGCGGGAAGGTCGTCCGCCGGAAAAGGTGACTCTGACGAGCCGTCTGATCGACCGTCCTCTACGCCCCTTATTCCCCAGTTGGCTTCGAGATGATATTCAAATCGTAGCAACTACCCTGTCCATGGATGAACAGGTACCACCCGATGTTTTGGCAGTAACGGGAGCTTCGATCGCCGTATTACAAGCCAAGATTCCATTTTATGGGCCGATGGCAGCCGTGCGAGTCGGTTTAGTCGGGGATGACTTTATCATCAACCCAACCTACAGAGAAATTGAGTCGGGAGACTTGGATTTGATCGTTGCCGGTTCCCCAGATGGCGTGATTATGGTGGAAGCGGGTGCCAACCAACTGCCAGAGCAGGATATTATTGAGGCGATTGACTTTGGCTACGAGGCGGTGCGGGACTTAATTGAAGCCCAGCGCGAGTTGATGGCTTCCTTAGGCATTGAGTTGACCATCGCTGAGCCACCAGCGGGAGATTCCACCCTGGAGCAATTTATCCGCGATCGCACGACCACTCAAATCAAAGGGGTTCTCTCCCAATTTGACCTTGATAAAAACAGTCGGGATACGGCTTTAGATGAAATCAAGGACAATTCGGTAAAAGCCGTGATCGCTGAATTACCCGAAGATGACCCACTCCGAGTCGCGGCGACCGGAGATGACAAAGCGGTCGGCAAGATTTTCAAAGAGATTACCAAAGAACTGATGCGCCGTCAGATTGTTGAAGATGGTGTTCGGGTCGATGGTCGCAAACTCGATGAAGTGCGCCCCGTCTCTTGTAAGGTCGGTTTATTGCCCCAGCGAGTCCATGGCAGTGCTTTGTTTAACCGGGGACTCACTCAAGTGTTATCCACAGCTACCTTGGGCACCCCAGGGGATGCTCAAAAGCTGGATGACCTCAACCCTGAAGAAGATAAACGGTATCTGCATCACTACAATTTCCCACCTTATTCGGTTGGGGAAACCAAACCCATGCGATCGCCAGGACGCCGGGAAATTGGTCATGGTGCTTTAGCCGAACGCGCTATCGTCCCCGTCTTACCCCCCCAAGAAGACTTTCCTTATGTCCTTCGGGTCGTGTCGGAAGTGCTTTCTTCCAATGGTTCGACCTCCATGGGTTCGGTTTGTGGCTCTACCCTGGCGTTAATGGATGCGGGTGTGCCCCTGACCAAGCCCGTGAGTGGTGCAGCCATGGGTCTGATTAAAGAAGGGGATGAAGTCCGGATTCTCACCGATATTCAAGGCATTGAAGACTTTTTGGGTGACATGGATTTCAAAGTCGCGGGTACCGACACCGGGATTACGGCTTTGCAAATGGACATGAAAATCACTGGTTTGTCGATGGATGTGATTTCCGACGCCATTAAGCAAGCCCGACCAGCACGACTGCATATCCTGGAGAAAATGCTCGTCGCTTTGGACAAACCCCGTACAGAGTTGTCGCCCTTCGCGCCTCGCCTGCTGACGATGAGAATCGACCCAGAACTGATTGGTCTGGTGATTGGGCCTGGTGGTAAGACCATTAAGGGAATTACCGAGCAAACCGGTGCCAAGGTGGATATTGAAGACGACGGTACAATTACCGTTTCTGCGGTCGATGGTGAAAAGGCGAAAAAGGCCATTAACATCATTCAAGGCATGACCCGGAAGCTGAATGAAGGGGATGTCTATGCCGGTCGCGTCACACGGATTATTCCGATTGGTGCCTTTGTGGAATTGCTGCCTGGAAAAGAAGGCATGATTCACATTTCTCAACTCGCTGACTATCGCGTGGGTCGAGTAGAGGATGAGGTCGCGGTCGGGGATGAAGTGGTAGTCAAAGTCCGAGAAATTGATAGCAAAGGCCGCGTCAATCTCACTCGTTTAGGCATTCACCCAGACGAGGCCGCAGCAGCGCGGGAAGCGGCAACCATGACCTAGAACCGTTTTAACAAGGATAAAGTAAGAAGGATGAAGGGTTACAATCTTCATGCTTTTCGCGATCAAAAAGGTTGATTTTTACCCCCTAATTAACCGTTAACTCTGGTAAATTGGTCGTAAGATTGACCTCTACGAAAGTGTTAATTCTGAATATTTTTATACTTCAGACTTAACACTTCAGCCTTGATTAAAATTTAGGAATTTTGAGTTAAGTTGATTTTAAAAATATACTATAGCGATTCTTTCTCAGGTGAGGTACAACCCGCTCCCCCTAAATCCCCCTTAAAAAGGGGACTTTAAGCTCGATAACGTACCTCACGAGACTAGGAAATGCTATAAATTCATTCTTAAACATAAAATCTAACTCGTAATTCAAAACTCATCAAGACATAAGATTCACAACAATTGTATGAAGTACCGCCTATTAATTGCTTTAATTGTTTGTGTCTGGGTGCCATTTTTAATCTTGTTTAGGGGCAGCGCTACACCATCCGTTCCCACCCCTTCACCCGCACCTGCCGCAGAAACATCTGAGCCTTCACTGCGTTCATTGGCTCAAAAGCGAGGAATAGGTATCGGTACATCAGTAGACTTGGGTCCTTTCTCAAACGATCCCAACTACCGAGCCGTTTTAGCACGAGAGTTTCAAATCTTAGTCCCCGAAAATGCTTGGAAATTTGAGTTCGTGCATCCCAATCGCGATCGTTATGAGTTTGGTCAAGTCGATACATTAATCAAGTTTGCCAAAGACAATAATATGGAAGTGCGCGGTCACCCTTTGGTCTGGCACTATTCATTACCTAAATGGATCAATGAAGGTAACTTCAGCCGGGATGAATTGATTAAAATCTTAGAAACCCACGTTAAAACGTTAGTGGGTCGTTATCGAGGTCAAATTCCTACTTGGGATGTCGTGAATGAAGCCATCAATCGGGATGGCTCTTTGCGAGATACAATTTGGCTGCGAAATATTGGTCCAGAATATATTGATATGGCTTTTCAGTGGGCGCATGAAGCTGATCCACAAGCCAAGTTATTTTATGGGGAATACATGACGGAGGAGATTAATCAAAAATCAGACGGCGTTTATACTTTAGTGTCAGGTTTGCTAC
>DATNQL010000545.1:0-4459 GCA_036704025.1 Stenomitos sp. | reverse complement strand
AGCCTACCAACAAGTGTCCTCTCAAGACCTTTTTAATTGGTTTACTCACTGCTGTTACTGTACTTCATCTATTTGAGAAACGCTATAATAACCTTCTTCTGGTTGAGGATAATACTCTTCATAGTATGGGTCATCAGAGGTAGTTTTTAGAGACAAGTAATAATCAGCCACAATTTCCATTGGGGCACGGTTCCCACAATGATTGCATTGCAAGAAGTCTGTAGTTCGTCGCTTTTCATTAACCATAAATTCATCCTTGTTTGCTTACTAAAAAACTGAGTCCAATTTAGACAAGCATTATGTTCCAACGATAATTTTATAAATGCGACCCTATAGATAAATTCACGGTCTAACGATTGAAATCACTGCACGGAGAAAGCTATGCTACTCAAGCAAGTACATTGATACGTTCTAGCGCAGCGACTTGTTAACTTGATTGCCTTCACCAAAATATTAATCTTGTACTTCGAGCTTTCCTTCTCGGTGATACTAGGACACTGTCCATTTTTCTATCGTTACGGTCATAGCGTTGTTTTTTTCTGACTTTCTTATTTGACATCGTAACCTAACCTAAATGCCTCGCCTCTCTAGCACGAAAGGTCTAAGCCAGAAATTTCTCATCGCACAAAATCACCACCTCACACATCTTCCTTCGCTGGTGACGTGATGCCACGCTTGGTTAGGTTCTCTTCAAGTCTCCTCATAAATTCAAAATCCTCCTCCGGTAGAGGCTGACTTCCACTTCCCAATGTGTCCTCACCTATAAAGGGCTTCTTCTCCAGGAAGGTGAACGCCTGCCGGAACTGATGCGGCCCTACCTCAATCGGTGCATCAAAGTGACAGGGAATAATTCGCTGAAAATACCACTTTGCGACCTTGTCCGCCCAGTCGAGTACGTCCCTCGGTGCTTGGTTGAAAATGAACGTCTGTAAAATCGGTGCCACAAACGGACGCCCACCTCCTCGTAGCGCATTGAATGACTGCTTCCAGTCGGTCTTCCATCGGAACGGAAATAAACCGAAATACGCTTTCCTCGATCGCTCCGGCGCTTTCAGGGCATCACGAAATGCCTCCCCTAGTCCAATCGTCTCCAACGCACTGGGACGGAAGTACAACGCAAACAGCGAAATGCGCTGCCATCCCTTGCGGCGATTCGTTTCAGTGTCTTCAACTACGTCGAATGCATTGTCTCTGGCATGGAACAGCAACGGGTAGGGGTCAAGTTGGACAATTTCTGGTGGCTGCTCTGGCACGGAAAGCACTGAGTCTGTTACTAATAGAGTGCGCGATCGCTTATGCAATAATGCCACTTCTTCAAACGACCCGCGTCCGAGATTAATACTCAGTATCTCGTAGTCAAACTCATCCCCAAACGGGGCGGCACCACTACTCTCTGGAAGTACTTGAGTCCGTTTAGTAGGGAAGCCAAGCCAACTTAGAGGAAGATTTAGGGGGTAACTCCACTGATTGGCAGTCACAAAAACCTGTGAAGCCGGGAACTGTCTGGCAAAGGGGCCAACAAAAATTTTGTGTTCTAAGCCAGAGGCGGTTGGCAGGATGATGTACTTCACGCCGCCATGCTTCACTTCCAACTCCCTAACCAGCCGGATACACTCTCTGGTCGGTGCAACTGGGGCATAGACGAGAAGACCCCCTTTTTCCAGCTTAACGACACTCATGCGAATCGGTACGACGGTGTAGAGGATGCCCTGCAACTGATCGAACGTCCAGATGGTATCCTTAACAACTTCTTGGCGAAGGGTTCGCCGTCTACTGTAGGGGTAGAGTGGCACAGCAGGCCAGAACCGCCATGACCAGTCCCTAGGATTCATATTCGGACTATCCTGTTGCCCCTGTCCCAGTAACTGTGCCCTCAACCGATGCGTCTGATGCGCTTTCCCAAGTGCTTCTCTCCACTCCACGACCCCCTCCCTAATTCAGCTAGAAGTGCTGCGTTACACTTCGTTAACGCACCCTACTGATTCAAAATTTACTTTATAAATCCAATCTTAGTGCTGGCACGGGTAGGTAACTTGGTGATCGCACTAGTACAGCGTGGCGGAAATCACCCACCAGTTCAAAAAGATTAAAAAGCTTACAGTACACACTTTCTTCCCTTCTGCCTTGGAGCCTCCTATCTTCTGCCTTCTTGCACTAGAACAAGTGGGCAAGAACTGTTATTGTTTTTTGGGACAATTTGCTGAATCGACCTCCCTAAACTCAAGACTATGACCCGAAACGTGATTCGTACCGACAACGCACCTGCACCCGTTGGGCCCTATAATCAAGCGATCGCCGCGAGTGGTCAATTGGTTTTTGTGGCGGGTCAAATTCCCCTTGACCCCAAGACGGGTGAGATTGTCGGGGGTAATGATATCGTCCAGCAAACCGAACAGGTGATGGCGAATTTAGTCGCCATCCTCACGGCAGCGGGAGCAAAAACTCAGGATATCGTGAAAACATCGGTATTTCTGGCAGATATGAATGATTTTGCTGCCATGAACCAAGTTTATGCGCGATATTTCGATGAAGAATCCGCCCCAGCGCGTGCCTGTGTTCAGGTTTCCCGTCTGCCCAAGGATGTTTTGGTGGAAATCGAATGTATTGCGGTGATCGACTAATATCCTTTGGAATTTTGCATGTTGAAGGCTAAGATGCCCATTGACGGCGTTTGCCCACAACCCATTTCCGCCAAAGTCGATGGAGAAAACCCAACGACCCAATTAACTCTGGATACACCGGAATCAAAGGCATATTCTCCTTGCTGAATCGCACCGCTAACGTCCTGAGTAACGGGAAGATGTCCGGGCGGTAGATATCGGTTGGAGGCAGTTGGAGCAATTGTTCCAATGTTTCCCCCGTGCCAATTCGACTCAACGCCACGGCGGCTTGCTCTCTGACGACGGCATCTTTATCGTGGAGTACTGGGGTTAACGCCTCCACCACTGATGAACCGCCAATCTGTCCCAACGCCTCTACGGCCTGTTTCCTCAGAGTGCTATCTTCTTGACGGAGAACTGGGATTAACGCCTCTGCCGCTTGGGAACCGCCAATTTGCCCCAACGCTTCGATCGCTTTTTTCTTGACGTTTCGGTCTTCGTCGTACAGTTCTGGAATTAACACCTCTACCATTTGGGGGTTGCCAATCCGCCCTAAGGCTTCTGCGGCTTGCTCTCTGACATAACTATTGGAGTCATGAAGGGCTGGGATTAATGCCGGTAGCGCTTGAGGGCTACTAATCCGACTCAAGGCTTCTGCCACCCGTTCTCTGACGTGGCTGTCCGAATGGTGGAGCGCGGTAATTAATGCCTCTACAGCTTGGGGCGTGCCAATTCGACCCAAAATCACGGCGGCTTCTTCTCGCAGATGGCTATCTGTTTGATGGAGTGCCTTGGCTAATGCCGCCACAACTGGAGGACTATCCATCCGACAAGCCCCTGTCGCCTCCCATCTTACCCAGGTATCTTCGTGGTTGAGGACTTTGATTAACCCCTCTAAGGCTTGCGGTGTGCCAATTTGCCCTAATGCCATTGCCGCCTCCCCTCGGACAAAGCTATCAGAGTCATGGAGGGCTTTAATCAACGCATCCACTACTTGGGAGTCGCCAATCCGCCCCAAGGCTTCCGCTGCTTCCCCTCGGACATAGCTTTCTGAGTCGTGGAGTGCTTGAATTAAGGCTTTGATGGCTTGGGGAGTCCCCACCCGACCTAAGGCTTCTGCCGCTTCTCCTCTGATATACCAAGGACTTTGGTTGAGTGCCTTAATTAACAACTCTACAGCTTGGGGACTACCCATCTGACCCAAAGCCGCGACTAAAGCCGCAAAAAACTCTTTCCGGGTATAGAAGTGCTTCTCATCCAGGGCTTGCTGCAACTTCTGTAACATCTGCGAATTGGCTTGACCCAGGGCAACGACGGCTGATTCAATAAAACCCGCAAATGGGTAAGATTGCCAGAGAGAGTAAATTTTATCGATGATTTCGGTAATTAAGGGATGAGAAATCTCTTCGCATTCAGCAATACATCGACCCGCTAATAGTAACAGGGTTGAAAAAATATCATCTTTTTGCTGAGTAATCACCGCTAATAACGGGATGGGATCTTCGCTCAATCCTGCCAGCAAAGTCAAGGTTTGATGCCAATCATAATCCCAGAGATGTTCTTTAACAAAGGCCATCCCCTGACTGGGATTTTCTTGCATCACTCGTTTGAAATAAGCGACCGTCAAGTAATCTTGGGTAATCCGGTGGATAAAGACATACTTGTCTCCTTCCTTGGACAATTTGATAATAATGCCATCTTCTTGGGACAGTTCGGCGAGGAGTGCCTCAGGAGTATAATTTTTAAATTCGTCAGCGATTCGCCTGTTTTTGAGGCATTGCCCAATTTTAGGCAAAAGTTCCGCTGAAGAAAAAATTTCTTTCCCTTCTCGGCTAAACTGATAAGCCAGCTCTTCCAAT
>DATNQL010000544.1:0-3195 GCA_036704025.1 Stenomitos sp. | reverse complement strand
AAAGTCCGCGCACATTCGGGTCATTTAACCCTGTCGATTGCAATCGCAGCAAACTGGAAATAACCTGCAAGTTGTTTTTGACTCGATGGTGGATTTCTTTGAGCAACACTTCTTTTTCTTTCAGTGAAGCTTTGATCAGGGCTTCGGCTTGCTTTTGCTCGGTAATATCATACTGAACCACTACGTAAACCGTTCCATAAGCAGGATGGTTGAATTTTGAACTCGTTGCTTGGCACCAAAAAGAAGTGCCATCTTTTTTAACGTTGTGTATCTCATAAGTGGCTTCACCCTCGCTCTCTATCCGATCGACGACTTGTTGAATCATTTTCTCGGCACGGTTTTGCTCCTCTTTGTAGTTCAATACAGTGAAAGATTTGCCGTTTAACTCGCCCATTTCATAACCAAACAAGCGCTCAAATTTGGGATTGGCATAAACGATGAGCCAATCGGCGGCTCTAACCAGACAAATACCCCCAGGCATATTCTTTGTAATTACAGCCTGAAGCTCTAATTCCTGTTCTGCTCGTTGACGTTCTAGAAGTTCCTGTTGCAGTTGATTATTTTGTTGGATTAGCTGATTCGAGAGTCTTTGAACACGTAATTGATTCTCGATTCGCGCCAAAACTTCTTCAGCTTGAAACGGTTTTGTGATATAGTCTACTCCTCCTAAAGCAAAAGCTTTGACCTTATCTAAAACTTCATTTAAAGCACTAATAAAAATAATGGGGATGTCCTTGGTTATGGGAGAGGATTTGAGTTTTTGACAAACTTCATAGCCATCCATTTCCGGCATGAGAATATCTAATAAAATTAAGTCCGGTTGATTCGATTGTACCGATTTGAGCGCTAGGGTACTACTTAGGGCGGCACGGACTTTATACCCTTGCTCTGACAAAATTTCGCTCAAAAGATTTAAATTAACCGGGTTATCATCAACAATCAAAATATTCTCTGGCAGGGGATTGTCTTGAGGATGATTCATTTTAAGCCTCCCACAGATGGGATGAAATTTAACAACTCTTCATACTGAAAATTATTCGCGAAAGTTGCTAATGCGTTAGCTAAAGGTTCATTGTATTCGCGAATTTCAGTAATCAGAGTTTGTATTAACTTGACATCCAGTTCGATGAGGGCGGTGTGGAAGCCAGCGACTAAATCTGGAGGCAAGCTAGCCAAGGCAGCGGGAATGAGAATATCGGTTTCGGTTTCGGTCGTTTTGGCCGTGGATTCATCATAAACAAAGCGCACTCCGATATGATGGTGCAAGGCGTCCAAAATCTCTTGCTCATGGAAAGGTTTGCGAATAAAATCATCGCAACCCGCCGAGAGGATAGTTTCTCGTTCTTCTTCTAAGCTACTGGCTGTGACCGCGATAATCACCGTTGCTTGACCTTTTGTGATGATGGATTTAATGCGTTGAGTGGCTTCGTAACCATCCATCACCGGCATCCGCATATCCATTAAGATGACGTGCGGTTGCCAAGCGTCCCAAATCGCGATCGCTTCCAGTCCGTTGCTGGCTTCCTGAAGTTCAAAACCAAAGGGGGAAAGCAGATTGCTCAGGACTTGGCGATTATCAACCACGTCGTCCACAATCAGAATGCGATAGTGGGGCTGGTTTGGCTCTAGTGCGATCGCACGACGGGTTGGTTGTTGGCGTTTGAGATCAGCCGTTTCAATCACCTGAATTTTAATATCAAAGGTGAAAGTCGTACCGCGCCCCACTTGAGAACTGACGGATATCTCACCTCCCATCAGTTCCACAAATTTACGCGTGATCGTCAACCCTAAGCCGGTTCCTTCTTGGAATTGCTGACCTGTTTTCGTTTGCACAAAAGCTTCAAAGATACAATCTAACTCCTCATTAGCAATGCCAGAACCCGTGTCTTCAACGGCAAACTGTAATTGGCAATTGCTATTTTCTTGTTCATTCTCGCTTCCCCGGCTGACGCGCACGGATACGCCACCGGAGGCAGTAAACTTCATCGCATTGGAGAGCAGATTAATTAACACTTGGCGTAACTTAACTTCATCCGTGCGGATATATTGAGGAACATCGGAACGGCGCTCAAAATGCAACTGTAACCGTTTATGGTTAGCTTTGAGTTGGAATAAGTCTTGTAAGTCATCGAGTAAGCGATAGAGGTCGAAGTCCGTCTCATTGAGGGTAGTACGTCCCGCCTCAATTTTGGATAAATCTAAGACTTGATTGATCAGAGTAAGCAAGTGTTCGCCACTACGGATGATCGTACCGAGATTTTTCTGATGTTCAGACGAGAGATTTGAGCTTTTGTGCATCAATTGAGAGAAGCCCAAAATCGCATTGAGGGGAGTCCGCAGTTCGTGGCTCATATTCGCTAAGAACGCACTTTTGGCTTGATTCGCCGCTTCGGCGGCAAGTTTAGCTTGTTGCAGTGTTTCCTCGGCTTGTTTGCGTTCCGTAATATCCTGTACGGTACCAAATAGCTGAACCACCTGCCCTTTCTCATTTAATACAGGTTGCCCCCTACCCAAGGTGTACCGCATTGAGCCATTGGGTAAAAAAATCCGCATTTCATGCTCGTAGGGTACGCATTGAGTGATCGCCAATTCGCTGCTACGCAGAACTTTTTCTCTATCATCCGGATGGAGTTGTTGTAAATGCTGTTCTTCGGTGGGTTCGTCTTGGGTGGGGTCGAGTCCGTAAATTCTAAAGGTTTCATCCGACCAAGTGAGCTCACGATTGAGGAGGTCGAACGACCAATTTCCTAAATGAGCAAGACGTTGAGCTTCAGCCAGGGCGTGTTCGCTTTTGATCAAGGCGAGTTCGGCTGCTTTGCGATCGCTAATGTCTTCGGCTATATAAATAAAACACTTGGGTTCCCCATTCGGTTCGTGCCTGAGGGACACCGCGACATTCGCCCAAACAACCGATCCATCTTTGCAAATGTAACGATTCTCCAGGGAGTAGTTCTTAATTTCACCCGCCAACAACTGGTAAATCGAGGCTTGCAGTTGAGGGCGATCCTTGACCGTCGTAATCGTTTGGAAGGTGCGCTCCAGCATTTCTTCTCGGCTGTAGCCGATGATGTCGCACAACTTCTGGTTGACTCGGAAAAACCGACCGTCCAAGGTACAAAGACCAATGCCCACAGCGGCTTGCTCGAAGACGGCCCGAAATCGGCTCTCACTCTCTCGCAGCGCTTCTTCCGCTTG
>DATNQL010000543.1:0-2314 GCA_036704025.1 Stenomitos sp. | reverse complement strand
GCATTAAGCTCAAGCGTCTCTATCCATCTATTGAAGTTTAATGACTCTGGTTTTTTGCTTAACTGTTGAGAGCGATCGCTCTTAATTAGGATATCCAGACTCCTTCAACTAGTCAAAGCTGGCTTGACAACCCACTAGCTAGCTGATTAACGTAATCGAAGTCGTCCTCAAAGATGAATCGCCACTCGTGCATCGTTTTACCCAGGACGTCCTCCGCCTGCCAGCCAAAGATTTCCTCCGCACGTTGAGACCAACGGCTGACTCGAAACTGACTATCCCACTCAATTACGCCTAGGGGGGTATTTTGGATGAGAAAGGTTATTTTCTGATGCGCTTGTTGGAATTGCTCTTCGGCTTGCTTGCGTTCAGTGATGTCCTGTGCAGTTCCCAACAGGCGAATCACTCGTCCTTGCCGATCTGTAGCAGCTTCTCCCCGCAAGTTGAGCCATCCGAGGGAACCATCTGAGCGATAGACTCTCAAGTCAGCGTTGTAGGGCGTGCCATGGGCAAGCGCTTGTTGCACAAGCTGATGGTATTTCTCTCCATCTACCGGATGAAATAGCTGCATCACACCAGAATAGTTGGGTTCGGATTCTGTTGAGTCCAGTCCAAAGATCCGGAAGATTTCCTCGGACCAAGTGCTTTTCTGAGCGTTGACATCATACTCCCAGTTACCGATGTGAGCAATGCTTTGAGCTTGTTTGAGCAGCGATTCACTCTTGTGCAAGGATTGTTCAGCTTGTTTGCGATCGCTGATATCCTGAATTTGAGCAATAAAGTACAGGGGTTGATCGAACTCATCTCGAACTAGAGAAACGCTCAAAATCACCCAGACATTATGTCCCTGTTTGTGGAGATAGCGCTTTTCCAGGTGGAAATAGCCAATCTCTCCCGCGAGTACTTGTTCGAGATGACTCAAGCTGCTATCGAGATCGTCGGGATGAGTGATAGCTTGGAAGTTCATCCTCAGCAACTCGGCTTCGGAATAACCCAGCATTCGGCAAAAAGCAGGGTTGACTTTGAAGAAACATCCGTCGAGGTTGCTCATTGCCATGCCAACGGCGGTATAGTCAAAGGCGTTGCGGAAGCGTTGTTCGCTTTGTTGCAGGGCTTGCTCTGCCCGGATGCGCTCTGTGACATTCTTAGACATCTGAGATGCACCCATGAGCTGTCCCTGTGAGTCTCGAATACTACTACAGGTAATCTCGTAATAGTGGTGTTGACCGCTAAGATTGGTATAACCCTCAATCACGATGAACTCTTCACCCGCCAGCGCACGTCTCCAACGCGCCATAATCTTCGCTTGTTCTTCCGGCGAGAGGTGCGCTATAGCCTCAATCAAACTCGTTCCTATTTCTATTTCTCGACCGGCAATCTGGAGCAATTCAGATTTATAGGCTCTATTGAAAGCGATATACCGAAAGTCTAAATCGAGTGCCGCAATCGAGTCATTAGTGCCTTCAATCAGGTTGCTCAAGAGCGATTGCTGTTGTTGAAGTAAACGTCCAGTTCGCTTGCCTTCTGTCAGATCACGGACAACTTCTGAGACTCCGATGATGTTTCCTGTTGTATCTTTGAGGGGAGCAATAGTCACAGAGACATCAATGAGTTGACCATCTTTTCGCATCCGCACTGTTTCGTAATGCTCGATTTTTTCTCCCCGTTCGATTCTTTTTAAGAGCTGTGGCATCTCATTGGCACAGTTTGGGGGAATTAAAATCGAAATTGAGCGCGCGATCGCTTCAGAGGCCCAATAACCAAAAATCTTCTCAGCACCTGCATTCCACCCCACGATTATGCCATCCAACATTTCGCCAATTACGGCATCGTTGGAAGAATCCAAAATGGCGGCTAATTGAGAGCGTAATTCAACCGTTGCTTTGTGTCTGGATAAAGCGCTTTGAATCGTAGTATTTAATGTTTTTGCTGCCCATGGTTTAACCAAATAACCATAGGGATGAGTCGCGTTTACGCGTTGCACCGTTTTAGAATCGGAGTAAGCACTCAAAAAAACAACCGGAATGTTACACCGATTTTGAATTTGCTGAGCGGCTTCAATTCCATCCATTTCCCCGCTTAACAAAATATCCATCAGTACTAAATCAGGCTGCAATTCAACGGCTTTTTGAATCGCCTGTTCTCCTGTAGCCGCCATTGCAGGAACATGGTAATTTAGGTTTTCTAAAGTCTCTTTGGTATTTTGGGCGATAGTCCATTCGTCTTCTATGACTAAAACTTTTGTTTTTTTCATAAAATATTATAGCTGTCGCCATCAAGGTTAGGACTTTCTTTAACGGCTGAAACGACCACCTAC